>JBOGSL010000247.1:0-13261 GCA_050695395.1 Chloroflexota bacterium
GGTTTCACAGCCGCGTTTTCTGGCTGATCCCCGCTCCCTTCTTCATAGCGATCTTCCAGTAGTGGCTCGCCGGGGTACAGCTTCTGCGCATCCTCCAATGCGGCGACAGAAGGATGGGCCAGGGCAGCCATGGCCAACTGGTGGAAGTGGTCGGCGTCGATCCAGATGCTGTCGTCCAGGACGGCTGCGCCTGCATCGAGCTCGGGCCAAAGAAGTTCCATCGCCTCTTCCTGATGCACTCGGTGCGGAGAGATGGCGGCCAGGAGCTTGATAAGCTTCCGGCCGCTGGGACGTTCCCAGCGGGTGATTACCGTCATCTCCGCGTTTAACCCGGAATCCGCCGAGCAGAAAGATACGTAAGGGGGGAGAAGACATGGCGAAGCAAGATTACGCGGACGGCGAGCGGTTTGTCAACGCCTCCACTTATGCCGCCGCACTCAGCGTTCGGGACAACCCCCCGAGGCGTGGTTGCCAATGAACCGGCAGCGCCTACGGGACGCACTCGGACGGATGCCGCCCCTGTCAATGACATGGCGGGTATTCTCGTCGTGCCAGGCGGCCCAGACGCGGGAAGCAGCACTCGGCTACATGCGAGGAGGCGAAGGTCCCGCCTACACCGCCTGGGGTCTGGAGAAGGCCACGGCCCGATGGGCTAGCTCGACGGACAGCGCCTCGTAGGCACGGGCTCCGCGGCCGACGAGATTGAGCGGGGATTTACCTTCGAGCACCGCGCCCAATTCTTCGTCCGGCGGAATAATCGTCTTCGTTGTCAAATCCGGATATACGCGGCGCAGCTCGCTCACCACATGCCGGCCACGGGAACCGGCGGCCATCGTGGGTAGCAGCTGGACGTGGAGGTGGGGATTGAGCTCGGCCCGGAGCCGGCCAAGCTGACGCAGCGACGCGCTAATATCTTGCGCCGTGCGGTCGTCGCAGGCAAGCGGCACCAGCAGGGCATCGGCAACGGCCAGGCCGGCCCGAGTGAGCGGGCCGGACGAGCTGGGAAGATCGACGAGGGTGTAGCCATATCGTCCCGACGTTTCGCCGACGACGGCCCGAAGCTGCTGTTCTGCGCTCGGTCCGCCTGCTTCATGATGGGAGAGGTCCGTGGTGCCGTGCATGATATCCACGCGCTGGATTCGCGACCGCGCGACGGCGCGTTCCGCCGGCATGTTCTGGGACAGGACCTGGCCGAGGTTGATTGTGATGGCGTTGCGCAGCGCCGTCGTGGCGTCGGCGTTCGGCGACAGATCCGTCACCAGGGTGCGCGCCCCGAACGCGCCCCAGAAGGCGGCGAGGGCGACGGCAGTAGTAGTCTTGCCGCTTCCAGGAGTAGGGTTGGCGATCGCGATAATCGGCATTACACGGTCCTCGCCGAACGGTACTCGATCACGGCTCCCCGTGGCAACTCGACTTAGCCGGGCTGATGCTCTGCATATGTCTCAACAGCTTCGGCACGGCGCCGGCGCTGGAAGACGACGGCCGCCGCGGCCGCGAGAATGGAGCCGATCAGGATGATGACGCCGGCGAGAACAAACGGTATGGGTCGCGCGTCGTGGTAAAGCGGTAACGAG
This sequence comes from Chloroflexota bacterium, assembly GCA_050695395.1. Classification (GTDB taxonomy): domain Bacteria; phylum Chloroflexota; class UBA5177; order UBA5177; family UBA5177; genus JBOGSL01. The sequence goes on from JBOGSL010000247.1 coordinate 1,575, forward strand.
ATGAAGGCGGCAGAGGAGCCTCCCAGCGCGGAAACTGCCCCGGCGATTCCCTGTACTCGCCCTCGCGCCCGCTGGGGAGAAGCGTCGGCCAGAAATCCCTGGGCCACCGGCGTGAGAAAGACGATGACAATCCCCTCGACCACTCCCAGCAGGGCGATCGCAATGAGATTGGTCATGAACCCGTATGCCACATAGATGATGGCCGCCAGGGTGCCGGAAATGAGCATCACCCTGGCCCGTCCCCAGCGCTCCCCCCACCGCCCGGCGCTGGCCCCCAGCAAAATCTGAGGCAGGGCGAAGACGCTAAAGGTCAACCCGATGTACGTATACGAGCCGCCCAAATCATGGACCCAGATGGCCCACAGGGCCGTAAGAATGCCAATGACTGCCTGCGCGGAAAAGAAGGCGAGGTAGGCGCCGGTCAGAGGAATCGAAAACAATGCTCTCAACTTGACAGGCGCTTGGTCGTGGTGGATCTCGTGGACAACCGGTTCACGGATCCTCCCCACGACCAGCGGAATCGCCAGCAACTCGACACCCACGCTGATCAGAAATGCCTGGACGAAGCCGAAGTACTGGCCCAACACGCCACCGAACACCGGCCCGATCAGAAGGCCGGCGTTGAGAGTGGCTCCCATGGCGCCGTAGGCCTCGGCACGGTGATTCTCGGGAGTGACGTCCGCAATGTACGCGCTCTCGGCCGGCTGGAAGGCCGAGACGCTGAGGCCCTCGATAAAGCGCAAGACGATGATATCGGTGGGACTGCTGAAGGGGATATAGAGGAACGAGATGATCGGATGAGTCAGGAGGCCGACCAGATACACGGGGACGCGGCCCCAATGATCGACCAGCCAGCCCATCGGAACCTGGGCGACGAGAGGCGCGAGCAGAAATACTGAGGCCGTAAGGCCGAGCTGAGCGGGCGACGCCCCGTGCTGTTGAGCGTACAGCATGCGCAGGGGAAAGGCGATAGATGCACCCAGGAACGACAGGAAGCCGGCGGTGAACAGCAGGCGCAAATCGCGCTGCTGGAAGGGATAGCCTCCCACCATTGCCGTGAGTTTCCGAAACATACCCTTCCCCCGAAAAGCGCGCATCGCCCAGAGATCGTGAGCCGAAGCCTTCGCATTGTCGCCTACCGCTACCGACGACCAGCGGCGCGTCTAGAGCTTAGTAATCGCTACGCAGCAGCGGTCGGGCTTCTGGAGCATCACGGCCTCGGAACAATCCGCTCCCATGCCCTCGAGCAGGCCCTGAAGCATCGCTAAATTCATGCAGCAAATGAGCCGGGGGTGCTCTTGGGCCAGCGCGTGAAAGGGACAGTTTCGTAACTCGAACCCGTTGGGGGAGCGTCGAGGCTGATAGCCGTGCGAGCGCAGCTGCGTTTCGATTTCGTCTTCGCCGGAGCGAGAAGCGGGCGTCTCGCATCCTCTTCGGCGCCCGTATTCGCGAGCCACCTGGTTGACATCTACTCCTCGCTCGACTGCGTCCGCCAGGAGACGAGCCGCCAGAGCGTAACTTCGCGGGGGCAGCGTTACCACTAGCTGGCGCTCGGCCCGGCTGTACAGCTTGGACGGGCGCCCCGCTCCCGGTCCGCTTCGACCGGAAAGCCGACGAAACTGAACCGTCAAGAGGTCCTCGGAAACCAGCCTGTCCAGGTGGAAGGCAGCGAGGCTTCGGGTGATGCCCAGGGCAGATGCGGCCTGATCCCGGCTGACCGGCGACTCCAGGCCCGCAACATACTCGTAAAGGGCTCGACGCACCGGTTCTTCGAGCGCAGCAATCCCGCTGATGTCTGTCGCCATGTCTAAAACATACTAGTACTAGATAAAGAAGGGGCAGGCCGTATTAGCTTCACCTCCGTTAAGAATATGGCAATATCTTCCATCCTCTGCTATAAAGCCTGGAAACCCGCTCAGGGGGGAAGGCTGTGAGGACCCTCACTTACGGACTTACCGGCGCGGTGGTCGTGTTAATTCTGGCCGGATTGCTGTACCTGGCCGTTCAACTTGGAAACTGGCCGGACGCCATTGCCATGGTCGGCGTGATCGCCGGACCGGGGTTGGCCGCAGTGCTGCTGGTAGTGGCATGCAGCGTGGTGACCCCGGCTGTGGAGACATCTGCCTCCGAGTAACCGAGAGGACGAGGGGGACTATCCTCGTCGTTCGTGGCCGCACTGCACGGTTCGCACGCCCGCGTCGCGGGCCTGAAAGTAGAACTAGGGCCAACGGGAATTTCGGACGGGACAAGACGTCCATTCCGCCGCGTCTGATATCTCCGACCCGGCCGTCGCGCGGGGCCGTCAGACACGAGCTGAAGAGGGGACGGCCTAGCCCACTTGGCGGCATCGGACCAGCCATTCGGCTGATGCGAGACGACCTCCACTCCGGCGATGCTGAAGGTACCGAGACATCGCGACAGGAGGAAAGCAATGGTTGTGGAAGGTGAAGCGCTGACAGCGCTGTCCAACAGTCTGGCTGATGTAGTCGAGGGCGCGGGAAGGTCCATCGTGGGAGTGCAGGCTCGCCGCCACGTGCCTTCGAGCGGCACCCTCTGGAAGGAAGCCGTGGTCGTCACCGCCAATCACACGATCGAGCGAGACGACGACATCCAGGTGATACTGCCGGATGGCGGCACCACACCGGCGAAACTGGCGGGGCGAGACCCGTCGACCGATCTCGCGGTACTTCGGGTCGAGGGAGGCGGTCTAGGGCCGATTCAACAGGCAGAGACAGAAAGCCTACGCGTCGGCGAGTTGGTACTGGCAGTCGCACGGCCGGGCGATCACGGCCTCGGAGCGTCGCTCGGTGTCCTCAGCGCGTTGGGCGAGAGCTGGCGTACATGGGCAGGCGGCAAGATCGATCTCTTTATTCGCCCGGACGTTACTCTGTACCCGGGCTTCTCGGGAGGACCGCTGGTGAATGCGCGCGGGCATGTAGTGGGGATCAACACCTCGGGCCTCTCCCGGTCGCTTCCACTCACGGTCCCGTCGTCGACGGTGCAGCGGGTGGTCGAGCAGCTTCTCAGCAAGGGGCGAGTGGCTCGTGGGTTTATCGGTTTGGGTATGCAGCCGGTAAAGCTGCCCGAGAAGCTGCGGCAGACTATCGGACACGACCGGCCAACCGCCTTACTGGTGGTGAGCGTCGAACCCGGCGGACCCGCGGATCGCGCGGGAATTCTGGTGGGAGACGTGATACTGGGACTGTCTGGAATCCCTCTGGAGGACACGCGAGACGTTCAGGCTGCCCTTGGGCCAGAAAGTCTAGGCAAGGCGATACCGGTCGACTTGATCCGAGGCGGGCGCCAGGAAACGGCAACGATCACCCCGGTGGAGCGCCCGGAGAAGGCAGGACGACATGATCGTTGAAACCGGTTCGCTTTTCGGCACGATCGCGGCGCAATTGCGCGAATCGACCGTGCAGGTACGGAGCCACCACGGCGGAGGGTCGGGCGTGGTGTGGGCTGATGACGGGCTGATTGTCACGAATGCCCACGTGGTTGCTCGCCGCCAGGTACAGGTCGAATTTCTCGGCGGCGGAGCGTTCGACGCCGAGATCGAAGCCGTCGACACGTCTCTCGATCTCGCGGCCCTTCGCGTACAAGGAGCGAGGATGCGGGCCGCGATGATTGGGGATTCGGGCAGCCTAAGGGTGGGCCAGCCCGTCATAGCGATAGGCAACCCGCTGGGACAGACTGGTGCGGCGAGCGCGGGAATCATCCAAGCCATCCATCCGGAACAGCGTTGGGTCCGAGCCGACCTTCGTCTGCTTCCCGGTAACTCGGGCGGGCCGCTGGCCGACAGCAACGGCGCTGTGATTGGGGTCAATTCCATGGTGGCCGGTGGGCTCGGGTTGGCAGTGCCGTCACATGCGGTGCAGGCATTTCTCGGCACGAAGCGACGGCTCGGCATCGCCGTGCAGCCGGTTCGGTTTGCGGCCGGAGTCGGCTTGCTTGTAAGCGAGGTCGAACCGAACAGTGTGGCGGAGCAGATCGGTTTGATGCTAGGAGACATCATCGTGGGTTCGGACGGCACAGGCTTCGACCGGATGAGCGATGTGCGCTCGCAACTGGGAATCGCATTGGTGTTGAGCGTCTCTCGTGGGGGCCACGGGGTGACAGTAGTTCTGGGGAGTGAGGCGGGCCGCGCGGCGGCATGACACGCGTTCGAGTGGAGGCCGGCTCGCCGGTGGTGAGGGCCGGACTGGAAGCGATTTTGCGAGCCGCTGGATTTGAGCTATCGGATCCGGGACGTCCCGTCGATGTGGTCCTGGCGTTTCTTGAGGATGCACACGTACCGCAACGGCCGGACGTTCCCGCCGTGGTGCTTGGAGATGTGGATCCCGGCGATGAGCTGCGTCGCGGCACCCGAGCGGTGCTGCGACGGGATGCGAGCGAAGAGGAGATCGTCGCGGCGGTGCGTGCCGTCGAGGCGGGTCTGATCGCCCTGCCGGCAGAGGATCTGGCAGTGATGGGACAGCTGACCTCGAAGCCGGACGAGCTAAGCGAGCCTCTCACCGCCAGGGAGATCGAGGTGCTCGGTCTACTGGCGGAGGGGGTGAGCAACAAGGCCATCGCGGCGAAGCTCGCGATCTCTGAGCATACCGTCAAGTTTCACGTAGCTTCCATTCTGGCCAAGCTTGACGCGGGTAGTAGAACCGAAGCGGTTATTGCTGGGATTCGGCAAGGGTTAGTTATGCTCTAGGTACAGGAGCATCGATGGGCCGTTATCATATGGGCCGGTCTTTTCTGACGGAGAAGCCGGAGAAGCCAATTTCGCCCGGCACGGTAGGCCGGGTCATTTCATACTTCAAGCCCTACCGAAAACAGGTTGTGCTGGTTCTGATTGCCATTCTGGTGATCGCGGTGCTCGGCCTGGTCAACCCGATTCTGCTCAAGCTGATCATCGACGATGCAATCCTGCATCGCGATTTCCACAAGCTGGCGGTTTACGTCAGTCTGATGATCGTGATCCCGGCCGTTACCGGGCTGTTCGGCGTCGGTCAGACGTACCTGAACAACTTGGTTGGCCAACGGGTGATGCGTGATCTGCGCAACAACCTGTACGAGCACTTGCAGGCGCTCTCGCTGAGCTTCTTCAGCGGGACCCGCACCGGCGAGATCCAGTCCCGCCTGTCGAATGACATCGGCGGCGTGCAAAACGTGATCACGAATACGGCGACGAGCGTCGTCTCGAACATCACGACCACGTTCTCTACCATCGTCGCCATGTTCATCATCTCGTGGCAGCTCACCGTCGTATCACTGTTTCTGCTGCCGCTCTTCCTGTACATCACCTATCGAGTCGGCAACATTCGACGTGAGCTGAGCAAGCACACGCAACGGAGCATGGCAAATATGAGCGTGCTTACCGAGGAGACCCTTTCGGTCTCAGGAGTGCTGCTCACGAAGACGTTTGGCCGGCAGGCCACCGCAGCCGGAAAGTTCCGCAACGAGAACCAGACGTTGTCCGATCTCGAGCTTCGGCAACAGATGGTGGGCCGGTGGTTCTTTATGCTGATCTCGACGTTCTTCTCGATCACGCCGGCTGTCGTTTACTTTGTGGCGGGCTACATGATCCTTCACTCATCTCCAACCAATTCGCCGATAACGGTGGGAGGCATCGTGGCGTTTACCACTCTTCAGAGCCGGCTGTTCTTCCCCATCGGTCAGCTGCTGAACGTTCAGGTCGAGCTTCAGGGCGCGCTCGCGCTGTTCGATCGGATCTTCGAGTACCTCGACATTCCCATCCAGATCAGCAACAAACCGAACGCCATCACCCTCGACCCGGATCGAGTCGAGGGCAAGGTGACTTTCGATCACGTGAACTTCACCTACAGCGAGGAGGCCGAGCGCCAGGCGCTGAGCGACGTTAGCTTTGAGGCCGAGCCTGGCCAGCTCGTTGCGCTGGTCGGTCCCAGCGGGGCAGGGAAGACGACCATCTCGTATCTTACCGCCCGGCTATACGACGTCCAATCGGGCTCAGTAAAGATCGACGACATCGATGTACGAGACGTCACCCTCGAGTCACTGGCGCAGACGATGGGTATGGTGACGCAGGAAACTTATCTCTTCCACAGCAGCATCCGAGAGAACTTACTGTTCGCGCGACCAGACGCCACGGAGGATGAGCTGATCGCCGCGACACAGGCCGCAAATATCTACGATATGATCGCCGAGCTACCGGAGGGCTTCGACACGATTGTGGGCGAACGGGGCTACCGGATGTCCGGGGGAGAGAAGCAGCGTTTGGCCATTGCCCGGGTGATCCTCAAGAATCCGCGAATTCTCATACTGGATGAGGCGACCAGCGCGCTCGATACGCTTTCGGAGCGGCTCATTCAATCGGCTCTCCGGCCGCTCATGCGAGGACGCACGACTATTGCTATCGCCCATCGTCTCTCAACGATCCTCGCCGCCGATCAGATCCTGGTGGTAGAGGCCGGCCGTATCGTGGAACGGGGAACTCACGCCGAACTGCTGCGTCGGGGCACCGCCTATGCCCATCTGTATCACGAGCAGTTCCGCGACGGTCGCGTCGAGGCGCTCTGCGAGGACGGGGTAATCGAAGTCGCGTCGTAAGATGGCGAGAGGAGACATCAGGTGAACTCGGATAACCTCATCCCCTGGGCCTTGATCGTGATCTTCATCGTGGTGTTGATCGTCCTCGGACTGACGGGACACTAAAGGCGAGGCTTCGAGTCGATGCGGCCCGATCGGTCGGTGGTGGAGGGCTAGTCATGACAGCTTTGCCTGAGCAGGACGTCTTCGTGCTGGCAGATCGCGCCTTGCAAGGGGTGGTGGATCAGATCCAGGACGATCAGTGGGAGATGGAGATGCCGTCCACTTTCCTCAGGCGCGACCAAAAGCGAGTGACGCTTCGGGAGGTCGTCGGCTATCACGCGTACGACGACGCGTGGGTGCCCGACATGCTGGCCGGGAAAACCATGGCAGAAGTTGGCAATGACGCATATCAGGGAAATCTTCTGGGTGACGAGCCGCGCCAAAATTTCGGAAAATTCGTAGATGCGGCCTGTGCAGCGGCGCGGTCTTTGGACGACCTCGATCGCACCGTGCACTGCTCCTTCGGGGATTATTCGGCACGCGAGTATCTCTGGCAGGTCAATAGCTTCCGAGGGCTGCGTGCGGTTGATATAGCGCGGGTACTTGGGCTGAACGATCGACTGCCACCAGAACTTGTGAAGGGGCTCTGGGAAGAGATCAGCCCCCATGCCGAAGAGTGGCGGGCGATGGGTGTCTTCCCGCCGGCGGTGGCGGTGCCGGAAGATGCGGATCTTCAGGCGAGACTTCTGGGATTGACGGGAAGGCAACCGTAGGGGCGAGCTGCAACACGGACGGCGCGCCCGCATAGCTGCCATCCCGCCAATGTCCCCCGACTGATTTGGGCCTAAGCCGGGCGCCTGACCCGCAGACCCGTCATGATGGCGGTGACACCGGCAATGATCGCGTAGATCCCGAAGATTACGGCCAGAGCAAGGACCGCGATGCCCGGCCAGACGAAGGCGATAATGCCCAGAATGACGGCAATCACGCCGCGTATCATCAGCCACGCATGGAAGTGGCCGTGAAAGGCACCGAAGAATTCAATCGCGCCGATGATGATCAGATAGGCACCAAACAGAAGGACGAAGGTGGTGACGGCAATAGCCGGCACAATAACCGCGATCAGGCCAAGGATGATCGCGACGATGCCTCGAATCGCGAGCAGTACCCTGCCTTCCGTCGAGAGTGGCGTACCGAACGCATGGATCACCTCGATCACGCCCGTAACGATGGCGAAGGCGCCAAAGACGATGGCTAGTGTAACCAATGTAATGCCGGGCCAGATGAGGGCGATGATGCCGGCCGCGATCGCCAGAATGCCCCACACGACGAGCAGCCAACCGGCGTGGGGAAGGAAGTTGAAACGAGCGTACGCCGGTGTTCCTGGGATCGCTGGATTTGTCATTATGCCTCCTCGAAATACGCGTGAAACCAATGCACGACGCGTGCCAGTGCTCGTGACCAAAGTCCCGTCTGCGCCTGCCCCCGGCGTCACTGGATGACAGTCCGGGCAGCCGCTACAGTTGGAGAAGTTGGAGCAAGGACACGCCCGGCCCAGGAGAGATACATGGAACTCATGGCTAGCGACGATCCGGTGGGGTACCAGCACGCGCTGCGCGTGATCGGCCGGTATCTAGACAGCGAGCCCGCTTACCACGTGACGGTAGTCGAAGTGGACGACGGGTTCACCGTGCGCTACTCGCCGACCCGTCACCGCGCCGAGCAGGTGACCGCTCGCTTCCCCTGGACGCGCCTGCGGGATCTTCGGGTGTTCAATACCGCCGCCCGCGGCAGAGGCCCCCGTCCCGGGCGCTACGCCGGCCTCCGCGCCGAGGTGCCGGGCGGCTACCAGGACTTTCTCCGAGCTCTTGGCGCGATGCTGGACGATTCGCGGGCGGCCGGGCTTTCGCTCGATGCGCTTCCCGGCGGGATGGCGGTATCGTATTTGCGGGAGCAGCCGGACAACCCGTTTCAGGCGGAGAAGTACTACTCCATTCTCGACCGCTCGAAGATGGAGGACATCCTTTCAGAGGGCCTGGCTCGCCGGATAACGAACGTCACACCGTTCCGCTCGTAGAAGAGCCGACACCGCTCCAGGTAGCGAGCTTTTCCTTTCCTCCGGCGACGAGAACATTCTGGAGTAGCTCTGCGGCGTCGGCGTCGTTCAGCTTTTGGAGAAGCCGGGGAAGCACTCGCTCCGCTACCCAGCGCTGGTTGGCGGTATCGAGCGAGAGAAAGTCTCGGACGACCTTGTCAGGCGGTTCATTCGGCGTGTTACTGCTCACTGTTGCCTCCTTTTCTCCGCGATCAGCAGGATGAAGGCCAGCGACTTACACCAGCTTGGCCCCTGACACCAGCAGCACGGCTGCCAGGGTCAGCCGGAGGAGCTGTTCGGGAAAACCGAAGGCGAGCCGGCTCCCGACAAGCACGCCCGGTATGCTGCCGATCAGGAGCGAACCCATCATGGGAACATTGACGTTGCCTGAGGCGAACTGGGCGATGCCGGCGGCCGTGCTAAGAACCGCGGCATGAAACACATCGGTGCCAACCAGATCTCGGCTCGACCAGCGCGGGTAGAGGAAAAGCAGGGCGATGATGACGAGGCTGCCGGCACCCACGGAGGTGAGCCCCACCATGAAACCGACGGCCGCCCCGATCAAGGGCAGGACCCAGGGTGTGCGATCTCCCGCCGCAAGCATGTTCTCGCGCCAGTCTCCCTCCGTCGTCGCAGCACGGCCGCGAAGAGCTACCGCCGTGATTGCGGGCTTGGCTATGAGAGCCAGCGCCACGACGATCAGCGCCCAGCCAAGGGCGCGAAGCAGGAATAGATTTACGAAGGAGGGATCGGCGGAGCGGATACGATCCATCAAACCGACACCCAGGATCGTGGATGGGACGCTGCCGACCGCTAGAAGCCAGGCCGCACGGCGGTGAACCGTGTGCTGACGCAGATGAGCGCCGCCGCCGATGATACGGGTGATGGCGCTGTAGGCCAGGTCCGTGCCGATGGCAACGACCGGCTTGACGCCCATGACCAGGATCATCACGGGGGTCATAAGCGTGCCTCCGCCCGTGCCGGTGAGGCCTATGAGGAGCCCGATGATCAAGCCGATGAGGGTGAAGCGTGGGTCCAGGGGAAGCTCCGGCGTGTGGTAATGTAACGACTGTTACTTGTAACCATTGTTGCGTTTGTAGGCAGGCATGTCAAATTCACGGGAAGTCGTTTCCTCGACCACGAGGAAGGGTTCTCGGCGGACGCACCAGGGCGAGGCTGTGACATGCGTGGGCAATCGGAAGTCGAGGACCGGGGCAGACAGCGAGGGCGTCGAGTGTGACCCGATGAATCGGGAACCTGCGGGACAGGCGCTGCTATGGGACGTGGGGTTCCGGACCGGGCGCGGGGTCGCCGGCGTGTCCCGATGAATCGGGGAGCGGGGACTGGCCGTTTTGGATGTGTTTCAACTCACAGCGGAAGGTCCGTTGTGCCGGGTGGCGGGCCGGCAAGGGCTTTGAAGACGTCCTCGGCGGCAGCCTCAGCAAGAGCCGGTACGTCTTCTCGTTCTGACGCCGTGGCCACGAAGTGCTCGAAGGCGGTGTCGCACTTGGCGAGGACCTGCTGAAGACGGTCACGCCCCGCTACTGGAAAATAGTCGCGCTCGGCGATCTGCTCCTTCCACCTATGCAGCCGACCGAGCTCGCTTTCCAGCTTATGTACATCGGGAAAGCCAAAATCTTCGGCCGTGATGTCGGCCAGAACGTCGTTGAGAAAGCGAACCGCCGCGTGGTAAGCCTCGTGGTACTCCGCCGAGCGCTCTTCTTCGAAGTGGCCGATCAGCTCGTCTCGCCGCGCTGTCGGGAAGGTCGCGGGAACCACGTCCGCGCTGCCTCCCTCCTCCTGAATGCGGCGCGCCATCACACCGAGCCGCTCGGACGTTTCCCTCACATCAGGCAGAAGCGCGACGCCGTCGCGAAGGTAGGTCGCGCCGAGGCGTTTGAGCTCGCGCCACACGTACGCTCGCTTGCGGGAAGGTTCAGAGGGGATGGTGTAGATCAGGACAAGCCATCGATCAGGGTGCATTCCGACGCCCGTTCATGTAATCTGGATGTGGATGGAAGCGAGAGCACGGAGTGTTCTCCTCGCCGTCGTTTTCAGTCTAGTGCTAAATCTGGCCGCGGGAAGCGGTGGTTTTTTGCGACTGGCGGCGGCAAAGACACACTCTCGAGGCGGTAGCTGCGTATTTGATCGGGTGATGTTGTGGACGCCGCGGCGTTCATGTCAGCCGCACGCTCGCGTCTACCCGAAGCAAGTTCACGGTAGAGTTCAGCGCTCGATTTACGACGCCGCGCTCACCTTCGGCGTGCCCTTCAAGCTGCTGCTCTCGATTGCTCGTTGCGAGAGCGATCTCAATCCGCGTGCTCGAAATGGCCCGTACTACGGCTTGTTCCAGTTTCTACCTCAGACGTTCAGCCACGGAAAGCTGCACATGCGATCGATGACCGGCATCCAGGCAAGCAGCGTGTGGAGGCCGAGAGACGCCTCCTACGTGGCAGGCTTCATGTTCGCGGTGGGCAAAGACACAAGCTGGTCTTGCACCGCGTGGGCGGCTGTAGCCCGAGGTTAGACCAAGGACGACGGGCAGATATCGCTCAGCGGACAGATGGCGCACCGCGGCTTGCGGGCGTAACAGACCCGGCGGCCGTGCCAGATCAAGACATCGGAGACCCGACCCCAGCGATCCCGAGGAAGGAGCTTCATAAGATCCGCTTCGATCTTGGCCGGGTCTTTTGCCGTACTTAGTCTGAGGCGGCCGGCCAGTCTCTGCACGTGTGTATCGACGGCGATTCCTTCGTTTCGGCCAAAGGCGTGATTGAGTACAACGTTGGCCGTCTTTCGAGCGACACCGGGCAGCGTGATCAACTCTTCCATAGTGCGGGGCACATTGCCCCCAAAGCGATCGATCAGGCCCTGCGCCGCCGCGATGATGCTCTTCGTCTTGTTCCGGAAAAAGCCGCAGGAGTGGATCATCTCCTCGAGCTCAGCGGGATCTGCCGAGGCGAAGTCGGTCGCCGTCCGGTAGCGAGCAAACAGCGCCGGCGTGACCATGTTGACTCGTTCGTCCGTGCAC
>JBOGSL010000248.1:0-3410 GCA_050695395.1 Chloroflexota bacterium
CCCCCGTGCCGATGGATTTTACATACAATTTCAACGGCAAAACATACTCCGCCGAGGATGCGCTCGAGCGCACCGACACCAATGCGCTGCTGATCATCAAGCACGGCAAGATCGTCACGGAGATCTATCGAAACAAGACGAACGAGCATACGCATTTCATCTCCTTCTCCATGGCGAAATCGATCACCTCCATGCTGATCGGCATTGCCGTCGCGGATCACTACATCCATTCCATCAACGACCCGATCACCCGCTACGTGCCGGAGTTGAAGGACACGGGCTATGACGGCGTGACGATCAAGCAGGTGCTGAGGATGCGCTCCGGTGTCGATTACAGCGAGCGGTATGACTTCAATCATCCCAGCCTCGCAGCGGCCATGTTCGAGGACTCACTCGTTGAGAACAAGATCCGCTTCGCCACGTTCGCGAAGATCGTGGGCCGCGCGTATCCGCCCGGGACACACTTCAACTACTCCACGCTGGATGCTTCCGTACTGGGGTGGATTTTGCAGAACGCGACGCATCAGTCGATCACGCAGTTCATGACGGAGACGCTGTGGAAGCCGGCCGGGATGGAATCCTATGGCTTCTGGATCCTCGATGGGGCGCCCGCGCACGGACCAGGCCCGTCGCAAGCACCACGGGAGTTCAACGGCGCTGGGTTTAACGCCGTCCTACGCGACTACGGACGCCTGGGACTGCTGATGCTTCGAGATGGCCGAGGGCCGGGAGGCAGGCAGATCATTCCAAGCTCGTGGGTAAAAGCATCCACCGACGCCCGCGATACCAAGCCGGTCGAGCCCGGTAGTCCGCTTGGTTACCAGTATCAGTGGTGGACGATCGCCGGCGCGGACATGTACACCGCGCTCGGCTTGCAGGGGCAGTTCATTTTCGTCGATCCGGATACCGACACGGTGGTCGTGAAGCTGAGTTATTTCCCTCCCGGGGACATGAGCGTCGCGAAGGAGTCCATCGCCTTCCTCGAGGCGGCATCGAAGTGGAACGGGCGTTGATCTGAGGTTGTCATTCATGCGTATCGCATCCCTCGCTCTCATCCGCGCGAGAGTGTGCTCACCGGCGCTCATTGCGATCCTCTGGGGGGCGACACAGACGTTTGCCGGCCCAGCGCTCGTGAGCGCGGCGCCCGCAGCCTCCGGCGCAGCGACACAGTCCGGGTTCTCCGCCGCGGCCAAGCTATTCACTGTAAAGCCCATGAAGCCTTTCTGGGCGCGCCGCATCACCGGCTATCTCACGACGAGGGATGGCGTGAAGCTTCGCTACAGTGTGTTACTGCCCAGGAAGTCAGGGCGCTTTCCCGTCATCATGAATTACAGCGGTTACGACCCCGGAGCGATTGGAGGTTGGGCCTACCTGCACGGCCGCACCGCGATGTCCGCGAGCATCGATCGGACGTTGCTCGAGCATGGCTACGCGCTCATCGGGGTGAACGCCCGTGGAACCGGATGCTCACAAGGCGAGTTCAACTTTCTCGGCCTCAAGTACGGCGAGGATGGCCGCGATGCGGTCGAGTTTGCCGCTGCGCAGCCCTGGTCCAACGGTGCCGTCGGCATGGCTAACTGGTCATGGGCCGGTATGTCGCAGATCGCGACGGCATCGGATCGTCCGGCGCACCTCAAGGCCATAGCACCCGGGATGGTGGTCGGGGACATGCGGCTCGACAGCTGGTATCCAGGCGGCGTGCCGGCACCGTACTTCATAGCGCAATGGCGCATGTTCCTGCACATGACTTGGGCGAACGTGCGAGAGAGCGCCGAGCATGAGCACGACTCCCAATGTATCGGACAGATCGCAAAAAACCTCGTCAGCGAAGAGCAGAATGCCATCACGACCGTGGTCATGCGCCACCCGCTTCGAGACGCGTGGATCCAGATCCGCAACCTCGCGCTGCGGACGCATTTGATCGACGTGCCGGTTCTCTCGATGGAGAGCTTCCAGGACGAAGCGGTGACCTCCAGGGGGGCCTATTACCGGGAGACGCTCGATCCGAACAAAGTCTGGGTGGTGCAGACGAATGGCGGGCACGATCTCTATGAATCCCGTGCCTTCCGTCCGACCCTGGTCGCCTTCTTCGATCGATTCGTCAAGGGCATCCACAACGGCTTTGCTCGTCGGCCGCACGTCGAAGTGTGGATGGGCACAGTATCGAATGGCACGGGTTTTGATGGCTACGAGGAGGCGGCGAAGCCGGGATGGGTGTTCCATGAGCCCTCGATTCACGTTCCTGTACAGCCCGTTGCGCTCGCGCTCGCCCCCGGCGGCATGATGCTGCCCAATGACGATCCGGACGCCTCGGGGCCGCCGGATGAGTTCCACTATCCGTCGCCCGGCCCCGCGGTGGATACCGGGTTCATGGACGATGCCTGGGGACCGCAGCCCGCTGACTGGAAGACAGGATCGCTCGCCTACACCAGCCCTCCGCTCGCGAAGAACCTGCTCGTATACGGGCCCGGCAGCGTCGACTTGTACGTCTCCTCGACCTCGTCCAACGCCGACCTGCAGGTGACGCTGACTGCCGTGACCCCGAAGGGGCAGGAAGTGTTCATCCAACGCGGCTGGCTTCGCCTGTCCGACCGTGCGATCGACAAGGCGGCCTCAACGCCGGAGCGGCCGGTACTGGTCGATATGCCGGACTCCGTTCGGGCGCTCGATCCCGGCGTGCCGGTGTATGCGCGCATCGAGCTCAACAAGTTCGCCTATGCTTTCCGCAAGGCTGATCGCATCCGGATCTGGATCGACACACCGAGCTTCTGGGGCGGCTATGGGTTTGCCTATGATCCGCTACCGGCGACGATCCGTGTCTGGCACGACGCCGCACATCCCTCGCGGCTGGTCCTGGGTGAGCTCGACGGCGTGCCAATCCCGGCGGCGACTGGCTCACGCTGCGACAAGCTCAAGGAGCCCTGTCGCCCCGACCCGCTGGGCCGCTGAGCCGAGGGCCAGGCACTCTGCAACTCGGCAGCAACTCGAGCTATACCGCATCTATTGATGCAAGGAGTATCCCATGCGCTTCGAGCGGATCAATCCCGTGACCGGCAAGCCTGCGAGCAGTGCGGTCGCCATGACGCCGGCGGACGCCGGCAGGGCGGCCAACCGGGCCGCTGCGGGATTCGACACTTGGGCCGTCATGGGGCCCAACGCGCGGCGGGCCATCCTCACCAAGGCGGCGGACGAGCTCGAGCGACGCCGCGATCCGCTCGTGCGGGCGATGCAGGAGGAGACCGGTGCGACCGAAGGCTGGGCCATGTTCAACCTCATGCTCGCGGCCGGGATGACACGGGAAGCAGCGGCGCTCACCACGAGGATTGGCGGTGAAGTCATTCCGTCGGACAAGCCTGGCTGCCTCGCGATGGCGCTGCGCGAGCCGGTCGGTGTGGTGCTCGGCATTGCTC
>JBOGSL010000249.1:0-3692 GCA_050695395.1 Chloroflexota bacterium
CGCCCTCGCGGAGCCCAGCGGGCCGGATCCGTCGGCCCGAAGAGGGCCACCGTCGGGATATCGAGCGCGGCGGCCAGATGCGTGACGCCGCTGTCGTTACCGACCAGCAAAGGCGCCTGCGCGATCAGCCCGGCTAGCTCACCCACCTCGCGACGGATGACGGGCAGACGAATCAGGCTCTCAATCTGCGCTACCGCGCCCTCGTCCGCCGGCCCCTCGATCAGCATCGGCTGCCGGCCCTGTTCCCTCAGGCGCGCGGCCACCTGAGCGAAATGCGGGGCCGGCCAGCGTTTCCAGCTCGCTCCCGCTCCGGGATGCAGGAAAACGGCGTCCGGGGGTAACGGCTCGCCGGGCGGGGCTTCGAGCCGTGGAGTCGCCGGTCGATCGACGGGAACCGGCTCGATCGACGACAGTAGCCAATCTGCCGCGTGCACGCCGGCCGGGGGTGTCGGCGATTGGTGGATCTGGTGAACCCCGACTGCCGCGGGCGACGACGTCCAGCTGACGAGAAGGTCCACGCCGGCCAGCCAGGCATCGAGCTCAACCGAAGGAACGCCGTACAACCCGGCGAAGAGGGAACGATGCACGGAGATCGTTTCGTCCACAATCCCGCCGGCCAGTCGGCCGAAGCGCGGGTCGGCCACGAGCTGAATGAGGGCCCGCGGATGGCGACGGCGGAGCGCGTCCAGGGCGGGCAGCCAGAGGATGGTGTCGCCCAGACCGCCGGAGCGAACGACCACGATCCGCCGCACATCAGAACGACTTGAAGTTCCCCTCATAGAGGGCTAGATTGGGACGGAGGAGAGTATTTGACAGGCGGAAAGGGCGGGTCATGGACGACAGGGAGGCACGGCGCCGGGCAGTTGACGTACATGTGGTGCGATACCAGCCGGTTCGCTCGGCTGAAGCGCTTCGGCGGGAGGCGGAGATGGAGCGTCTGAACGAGCTTCTGCGCCTCAAACGGACGCCGCTCGTGCCCCCCGTCATTCTCGAATATCTCGCCGCGAACGATTTCACCCCCGTCCGGGTGCGGAGTGTGCGGGAGGCGAGGGCGCCCCGATGGCGGCCCTCGCTGGTAGCGCCAGCGGGAATCGAACCCGCGTTTCATCCTTGAAAGGGATGCGTCCTGGTCCACTAGACGATGGCGCCCTGGTCTCTTTAGTTTACGAGAGTTGTGCGTGAGTTGTGAGTTGTGAGTCGTGAGTTTTGTGTTTTGAGTCGCGAGTTCTGAGCGGTCCGGGGACAAGCTACCCGCCGTTTCATAGCCGCCGGCTCAGCCGCCGCGGCGGTCCATCCCTACAAACCGCGCCTCTATCATGATCTCGACCCGGCTGAGAGAGGAGGGGTCTTCACCGTAGTGGCCCCAAGGCCCACGTCTCGTAACTCACAACTCACGACTATCATGGTCCGATGGCTCATCCCTCTCCAATCTTCGACGGACACAACGATATGCTCCTACGCATAGGAGACAACCCCGAGCGCTTCCTGAAGGGGGATGGCGAGGGCCACCTGGACCTCCCGCGCGCCCGTCAGGGCGGATTGGGAGGCGGTTTCTGCGCCGTGTTCGTCCGCTCACCCGACGAAGAAGACAGGATGGCCCCGCTCGAGCCCGACTACGCACTTCGTCAGGCCGCTCGCACCGCCGGCCGGCTCTTCTCGTTGGAGAGAGCGTCTGAGGGACAGGTGAAGGTGGTGCGCGATGCCGATCAGCTTGAGACAGCTCTGGAGAACGGCACGTTCGCCGCGATCTTCCACATGGAGGGAGCCGAAGCGATCGGCCCCGAGCTGGGCGAACTGGAGCTGTTCTATCAAGCCGGGCTGCGTTCGCTCGGGCCTGTCTGGAGCCGTCCGAACATCTTCGCCCAGGGCGTCCCCTTCGGCAGCGGCTCTCCCGATACCGGCCCTGGCCTCACCGCGGCCGGCGAGCGTCTTGTAACCGCTTGCAACCAGCTCGGTATCATGATCGATCTCTCCCATCTCAACGAACGCGGCTTCTGGGACGTGGCCCGTAACAGCGATGCACCGCTGGTGGCGACGCACTCCAACGCCCACGCCATCTCGCCCCAGACGCGTAACCTCACCGATAAGCAGCTGGACGCCATTGCCCAATCGGACGGCATGGTGGGACTCAACTTTGCCGTGTACTTTCTCCGCCCAGACAGCGATATGCAAGACCGCGAGGCTGACGCGTCGCTCGAGCTGATGGTGCGGCACATCGACCACCTGATCGAGCGCCTGGGGATCGACAGGGTAGGCTTCGGCTCGGACTTCGACGGAGCGCACGTTCCGGCAGCCATAGGGGATGTCGCCGGCCTGCCGGCGCTCATCCAGGCCCTCAGAAATGCCGGCTACGACGAGGACGCGATCGCCAAGCTTACCCACCAGAACTGGCTTCGGGTGCTGAGAAAAACCTGGAAATGCGATGGGCAGTGCGAGACCCGCAACAAACCACGCAAGACTCAAAACTCACGACTCCCTGATCGACGTGGGTAAGGCCGCATGAAAGTCATCGTCGCGGGGGCCACCGGCTTCATCGGGCGAGCGTTGGTTGGAGCATTGCGCGAGCGAGGCGACGACGTGGTGGTGCTCACCACTCACGTACAGAGGGCCGAGCGGCTCCTTGGCCAGGGCGTGACCGTGGTCTCCTGGAATCCTCCCGAGCCCATCCAATCGCCCACCATCTTCACGAGGGCTGACGCGGTGGTCAATCTGGCCGGCGCCTCGATCATCAAGAAACGATGGGATATTGGCCGCAAGCGGGAGATCATGGAGACGCGAGTCCAGTCCACGCGGGCCATCGTGAACGCCATGGCGGCCCACGAGCCGCGGCCGAAGGTACTGGTGAACGCTTCGGCGGTGGGTCTCTACGGGTCTCGGGGCGATGAGGAGCTGACGGAGCAAAGCGCTTCGGGAACGGACTTTCTGCCGGATGTGGTGCGCGAGTGGGAGGCCGCCGCGCGCGAGGCCGCAGCCCTGGGCGTGCGGGTCGTGCTCATTCGTAGCGGGGTCGTGCTTGGGAAGGGCGGCGGAGCCCTGAGCGCGATGGCGATGCCATATCGACTCTTCGTGGGAGGCGTGATCGGGCCGCCGCGGGCCTGGTTTCCCTGGATTCACCTCGAGGACGAGATCGGGCTGATCCTCTACGCGCTGGATAATCCCGCGGTGCGCGGGCCGATCAACGCCGTCGCGCCCAATCCCGTATCCATGGAAATGTTCTCGCGCGACCTCGGCCGAGCCATGCACCGGCCGACCTGGGTGCCGTTCCTTGACAAGGCCCTGCCCCTGGCCCTGGGCGAACGCAGCGAGTCGCTCCTGGCGAGCCTGCGTGTCCTCCCCGAAGCCGCGACGACCGCGGGCTACCAGTTCCGCCACCCGGAGATCGAGGAAGCGCTCACGTCGCTGTTCTCCTAAGGGCGGGTACCGTAGCTCGGGACTCTGTCCCCGTGACGCGAGCGAAGCGAGGGGAAACGTTCGTGCGCCAGCGCCTTCGACTGCTGCCGGCCCTTCTACATTTTGCGCGATCCTGCCTAGCATGCCTCTCGGGTCCCCATCTACGCCACGTCCAAAGTGTCGTTATAGAGATTCTCCATACCCTTCGAGCACCAGGATCGAGCAAAGGAGGCCGGCACCACGCGCTCAACCTCTGCCAGGGCGTTGACCCCGCCGGCTAGAGCGTCACGGGTGAGACCAGG
>JBOGSL010000250.1:0-4855 GCA_050695395.1 Chloroflexota bacterium
GGCGTGGGCGTAGCGGCATTGCGGGACGCGCCAGAAGGTGCGACGGCCGGCATCGGCGTAGGCGCATTGCCGGACGCCCGGTGCCGAGCGGGTAGATAAGGCGAATCAGCGGAGCGCCCGCGGGCGCCGAGGCGCCGTTTTGACGGGGCGCCGGCAAACGCATCCCGATACATCGGGAACCCACGTAACTCACAACTCAAAACTCATAACTCACGACTGGCAGCCAGCTCGTCGGCGGGGTTGAGATCCTCGCGAGCCGCGTGGGCGTAGATGCGGATGGCGGTTTCGTCCGAGATGAGGCCCAGCCCGTGCATGATGTTGAGGCTCTGCGCCATGTGCCAGCTGCTGGCGCCGATGGCGTCGTCGTCCTCCGTTTGCAGCCGGGGGAAGTGGATCTCGTAGCTCGCGTCGGTGCCCTGGGGCAGCGAGCCCGCCTTTCGTGCCTCATCGATCACTCGATCGAACAGGGTACGCAGGATGTGGGTGAGGTAATCCTGGCGGCGTTCGAAGCGCTTCAGGGTGGGCAGGCCCATCTCCGCGGCGGTGGCCCGATTGACGTCGCCACCGTCGGAAAGGAA
Organism: Chloroflexota bacterium; assembly: GCA_050695395.1. Taxonomy (GTDB): domain Bacteria; phylum Chloroflexota; class UBA5177; order UBA5177; family UBA5177; genus JBOGSL01. Next base: position 579 of record JBOGSL010000250.1, read on the forward strand.
GTGCTCCGGCAGGCCGGCGCCCATGGCGACCATCAGCTTGATGGCCTGCCCGTCCGCGGCTGCATCTTGCGAGTTGATGTTGGGCTGCACCGCCGCCCAGGTTTCGGATTCGTTGTGGATGATCAGGCTGCCCGGCTCCGGCGGGCGGCCGTACTCCATCATCTTGGCCTCGATCGTCTTGCGGTCGGCGCCGGTGAGGGTCACGTCCCAGAGAAAGGCAGCCTTGTATTTGTTGATGCGGACGCGATCGATGAGCCAATCCTTATAGCGACGCAGCCAGGGGAGCAGGGTGGCGAGGTCGGACTTGCCGCGTTTGGCGTTGCTCACCTTATTGATGGCGAAGTGCAGGATATCGTCGGGGATCGCGTACCAGGCGCCGGCCATGACATCCGGGCCGGTCTCTGTCTCCGGCATCACGCCGCGTCGGTGGACGCGCAGCTGCTTCTCGATGTTGTTCGGATCGCAGGCGATCTCATCGACCAGCGACGGATCGAGCAGCGCGATCTTGAGGTGCCCGTCGAAGGGATTGACGAAGCAGCGGATGAAAATCTCGCCGTACAGGGAGAGCTCGGTGGCCAGCTCGTACTGGCGGAGGGGCATATGGTTGTCGGGATCGTTCCAGAAGGCGTCGAGCAGGCGCTGCACCCGTTTGCTGGCGGCCTGATAGGTAAGGCCCTCGCCGAGCACGAAGTTCACGCCCATCTCGACGATGGCGTTGGCCATGGGATTGGCGTTGTACGCCTCGTAGACCTGGTTGTGAATCTCGAGATAGGTGCCGGGGAGGACATCTTTCTCCGTCCAGTTGTCCGAAAGTCGCCGCCAGTAGTAGTCCTCCTCCGTGCCGCCCAGGCGTCCCCAGTACCAGTCCTCGGTGGTCGCCTCTCGCAGGTGAGCACCCGACGAGCTCTGTCCCTGCTCGCGTTCGATCTGGCGCCGATAGAGGTCGCGCAGTCCCATTAACCGCCCTCCAGCTCGCGCAGAGCCCGCTCCGAAGCGGCGAGCAGCTCGTCGTCGTTACCCGATTGCTGGGCGAGCTGAAGCTTGACGCAGTTGATCAGGCACGCCATCACCTTGAGCACATCGGCCAGGTTGGCGGAGAGATCGGTGGATAGCAGGCCGGCCATGGTCCGGCAGAGTTTGATCTCATCGGCCATGTCGGTGTCAGAGGGAGACGCCGCGAACATGGTCCATTGGCCGGCGGGCAACCACGAGCCGTAGTAGCTCCCGGCATTGGAAGAATGTTTGTCACTCATGCCGGCCATGACCGATCCGTACTATCCACGAGGACCAGTCTAGGTCATATGCGCCATCTTGAGAAGTAGCAAACGTATACACCTTGAGGAGGGCTCAAAACGGTTGTTTATGGCGTATCTTGGCCATTTTGGCACCGATTCGGCCGGATGCACGGGTGATACATTCGTATACACTTTGGGGCGATACGAGTACATCCGTCCGTTTTGCGTGCGCGTACGGACCGGTCCCCCGTCCCCGTACGTTCCTGATTCATCGGGATGCGTTTGCCGGCGCCACGGCGGGACGCCGCATCGACGCCGGCCCACGGCCGATTCGCTAAATCTGCCCGATTGGCGCCGGGCGTCCCCGCAATGCGGCTTCGCGTGTTTTCGGCGGCGGCCTTCCGGACGCGTCCCGATGAATCGGGAACCTTCGGCGCGTCATCACATCGGCTCGCCGGCTGAAAGCGTGCCGCTCATCCGGCGCTCGGCAAAAGTCGCTATCTTCAAGGGTGAACCCATTCCCTGCCGGAGGTGAACATGGCGCAGTCGAATGTCCAGACCGAGTGGCACACCCTGGAGAAAAGCGGGCAGCAGCCCGAGTTGAAGACCTACATCGCGAAGCCTGGCGGGCAGGGCCCGTGGCCTGCGCTCATCGTTATCCACGAAGCTTTCGGCCTTGATGAGCACATCCAGGACGTCACGCGTCGCTTCGCCGGCGAAGGCTACCTTGCCGTCGCGCCCGATCTCTTCTGGCTCGAGCCGGCCGGACGCACCATCACGCCCGACGACATCAAGGAGCTCTTCGGCGTGCGCTTCAAGCTGCCTCCGGACAAGATGCGCGACCCCGATGCGCTGATCGCGGAGATCGACAAGCTCCCCACGGCCAAGGCCGACCGGCTTCGGGAGGTGATGCGCTGGTCGTCCGAACGCGACGGCACGCTCTACGTCCCCGCGCTGCGCCGCCTGGTCGATTGGGCGCGCGGGCGCTCGGACAGCTCGAACAAGGTCGGCGTCACCGGCTTCTGCATGGGAGGCGGGCTGACGCTGGCGCTCTCGTTCGACGGCGCCGATATCGACGCGGCTGCGCCGTTCTACGGCCAGAATCCGCCGCTCGAGCAAGCGAGCCAGGTGAAGTCTCCCCTGCTCCTGATGTACGGTCGCAAGGACCCCTTCATCATGCCCGGGGTTCCCGCTCTGATCGCGGCGATTGTCGAAGCTGAGCTGGATTTCGCCATGCACGTCTACGAGGAAGCGGGCCACGCCTTTCTGAACGATGCCAGGCCGGAGATGTACAGCGAGGCCGCCGCCCGGAACGCCTGGCCGCTGACGCTCGCGTTCTTCGAGCGCCACCTCGGGGGCTAGGGTCTGTCCAGCGAACCGTCCGCCCTGCTGCACAACCTCGTCCTGTTCGGCCGGCTGCTGCGCGATCTGGGGCTGTCCGTCACGCCCCAGCGGCTCGGCGATACCGCGACGGCGCTGACGCTGGTCGATCTCGGCTCGCGGACCGACGTGCACCAATCGATGCGATGCTTGCTGGTCTCGCGGCACGAGGATTTCCCGGTGTTCGATGCGGCGTTCGATCTGTTCTGGCGCGATCGCTCCCACCCGCTCGCCGAGCCGGGGTTTCCGTCCGAGCAGCTTGCTCGGTCACTCCAGGGATCGCGAGCGGGCGCGGCCGGCATCGAGCGGGGCGAAGCGGGCGGAGACGCGTCGGGTACCGACGGCACGGTTCCGCTCTATAGCGCGGCGGAAGCGCTGCGCCGCCGCGACTTCGCCACGCTTTCCGAAGCAGAGATCGCCGCCGCGAAGCGTGCCATGGCCGAGATGCGCTGGGACATCGCCACACGCCGCGCGCGACGGCGGCGCCCGTCCCGGCGGGGCAGTGGGCTGGATATGCGGCGCACCCTACGGCAGAGCCTGCGCTATGGCGGCGAGCTGGTTGAGTTGTCGAGGCGTGGCCCGAAGCGCAAGCGGCGCCGGCTGGTGCTGATCTGCGACATAAGCGGCTCGATGGATCTTTACACGCAGCTACTCCTCCACTTCCTGCACTCGCTGGAGCGCAGCTTCCGGCAGACGGAAGTCTTCGTCTTCGGGACGCGCCTCACCCGACTGACCCGAGCCCTACGCCGGCGCGATCCGAACGTCGCTATCGCCGAAGCCTCGCGTCAGGTGGAGGATTGGGCCGGGGGAACGCGTATCGGCGAGAGCCTGTCGGCGTTCAATCGACAGTGGGCGCGGCGGGTACTGGGACACGGCGACATCGTGGTGATCATCAGTGACGGCTGGGATCGCGGTGAGCCAGGCGTGCTGGAGCGCGAGATGGCACGCCTGCGCCGCGGCAGCTATCGCCTGCTCTGGCTCAATCCGCTGCTGGGGGCGCGCGGATATCGCCCGCTCACCCGTGGCATGCAGGCCGCCCTGCCGTACATCGACGACTTTCTGCCGGTGCACAATCTCGACAGCCTGGCCGATCTGGCGCGCGTCCTGGACCGGCTGCAGGAAGGCGGGCGGTCGTGAGTTGTGAGTTGTGAGGTGCAGCCTGGCGTGGACCGGAAAATTATTCGACTACGGCGGCGCCCTCTCGGGCTCGACCTTCTGCAACGACGCTTCGGGCGGAAGCTGCCGCCAGAGCTACAGCGCCTATCTCAATTGCCTGGGCCGCGACGGCGGCGCTCTCAACTGCCGCGGTACGCTCATCACCAGATTGCCCGCGTTCTTCCGATCGCGATCCATCACCTCGGCGGGCTTCTCGCCGGCTACGGGCTCCTGCCGGCTGTACTGTCGGGGCGGCACGGCCTACATGTCGGGCACAGGCATGCTAACCGGCAGCGGTTTGGTCCCCTTCTCGGCCACCTTTGTCGATAACGGGCTTGGTCGGGCCGGGACGGCCAGCATCATGGTCAACGGCAGGACCTACCAGTACAGCTGTCGCAGCGGCAACGCCTGCAACAACATCCACATCCGGTAACGCTTAGGAGGAAGTGGGCGTGATCCGGCGCCACGGCTCCGTCTGCCATAATGCGCCATGAGCAACAGGAAGAC
>JBOGSL010000251.1:0-3610 GCA_050695395.1 Chloroflexota bacterium
TACACAAAGCCGTTACGCTGCCCTCGTGATCGGCGGCCGGTTCATGGACCTGGCCTACGGAAAGCGTGCAGCGCCGGCCCACGGCCGGCGTTGCACGCCGTCGTTCTCCCTAGAAGTGGGTGGTGCAGTACGGAAGGGGATCGGACGAAAACATCGCGTCGGCGCGAAGCAACGCGCCGGAGCTGCGCTCCTCCACCCTCCCGGCTCGTGCCAGGGTGGAGAACCTCACTCCCCCGAGATAGGCCGCGCCAAGATCGTCGATCTGCATCGCCAGATCGGCTTCCTTCTCCGTCCAGCAGGCGGTACCCTCGCCGCCCTGCACGCTCAGCGCATAGCTCCCGTCGTTGCCCGGACAGAACGGATCGGTGATGCTGATCACCAGATCGCCCTCGCTGCTGTAGCCGCGGGCCGACAGCGCCTTTGGCACATCGAGCACTCGCAGCCAGAGAGAGTCGCGCAGCGCCGTGGTCTGCAGGCGGCGCGGATCGAGCAACATCCAGCGGGCCGGCTCGTCGAGCGGCTGATTGCCCGCCTCGACGGTGCCCACCAGATCAACGCTCAGGCAGTAGCGCCAGATGGCGGCCCAGGCCTCGGGGCTGGTCGCGGCCATATCGCCAATCTGGAGCGTGTGGCTGGGAAAACCGGAGTCCCAGTTCGACTTGACGCGATACACGGCAAAGGCCTGCGGCTCGCCGCCGGCCGACGTGTAAACCGCATAGAAATTCGCGCTGGCGCCGTGACGCCACCGCTCCCGATCTTTGAATTCCATCTTCCAGTACTCCGGCGGGCGCGAAAGCGCGGCCGGCTGCTGGCGCCGGAACCGATCGTAAATAGCGGGCAAGGCCGTCTCCGCCTCGCTCTTGTCGATAAGCGCTATCGAGCCGTCGCTCTCGGGAGCGCGGTTGAAGGCGCTATGGCGGGTGTCAATGCTCAGCTCGGTCTGGGTGGAGGCCAGCCCGTAGCCAAAGCGGCCGTAGATCAGGCTTTCGGAGGCATATAAGATGGCCACCGACTCTCCTTCGGCCTGGAGCCGATCCAGCTGGTACCGCATCATCTTGGTGAGGATGCCGCGCCGCCGGTATGTAGGCTTCACGCCGACTTCAGTCACTCCCGCGGCCGGAGTCATGGTCAGCCCGGGCAGCGTGAGCTCGAACGCCAGAGATCCCGCGGTGCCCACCATCGTCCCTCCGTCGAAGGCCGCGAGGCCGCGTCCCGGTTGGAAGAACAGTTTGGCATCTTCCACCGCCTGCTCCTCGGGATGGCTCGCGAAGCTCAGCGAAGCCACCGCAACAAACTCCGGCAGATCCTTTTCTGTGATGGGCCGTATCTCGATTGACATAGCCCACGATTCTACCGTGCGCTAGCGGTTGAGGCCTGCTCCTTCATGCGGTACCCTACGCCCCAGACGGTTTCGATGAAGCGCGGGTGCGAGGAGGTGTCGCCGAGCTTCACGCGCAGGCGGCGAACATGGACGTCGATCGTGCCGCTTTCGCCGAAGAAGTCGTAGCCCCAGACATCCTGCAACAGCTGCTCTCGGCTGAAGACCACCCCGGGCCTCCGGGCGAGCTGGGATAGGAGATCGTACTCCTTGGCACGCAGGATGATCGGCTCGCCATCCAGGTGTACTTCGCGCTTGGCGGTGTCGATGGCGAGGGCGCCCACCTGGAGCACGCTCGACGGCTCGGCCGGAGCGGCCCGGGCTCGTCGCAAAATGGCCTTCACCCGCGCCACCAGCTCGCGGGGAGTGAAGGGCTTGGTAACGTAGTCGTCCGCGCCCAGCTCCAGACCGACGATCTTATCGTCGTCACCATCCCGTGCCGTGAGCATGATGATGGGCACGTCGCCCGCCTTACGGATCCCGCGACAAACCTCCCAGCCATCCATGTCGGGAAGCATGATGTCCAGCACCACGAGCTCCGGCATGCTCTGGGACATTGCCACCAGCGCTTCCTCGCCGGTGCCCGCCTGCACCGCGGTGAAACCCTCGCGTTCCAGGTACATGCTGATCAGTCGTCGGATGCCTGGCTCGTCATCAACGATAAGGATGTTGCCCTTGCTCACAGTCCTCGCTCCACCTGAGCATTGTACGGGTCGCGCGAGAGCCCGGAGAACCGCTGGGGGCGGTGTGACGCAATAATTCAGGGAAAGTTCAGCGCCCGGTAAGGGACAACGACGTGAAGCGCGGCTAAACTGAGGTCGACGAAAGGTACTACAGCGTGTTGCGCAACGCGACTCTCATCGGCGCCATCGCACTTGGCGCCGTCTTCTGCATGCCGGGCACGTCGCTGGCGCGACATGCGCCTCCGGCCACGCCGGCTCACTTCTTCCGCGGCTCGATCGCCGCTTTGCTCGGCCCTGGCGCCAACCCGAGCGGCTTCACCCTCCAGCTGATCCAGCGGACGGTAGACTTTCGCATCGCCTCGGATACCATGCTCCGGCCGCGCAGTGCCGAGGCGGAGGTGGAGGGCTTTCAGGTGGGCGATTTTGCCGTAGTGCGGGCGCGTCGCGCCGCCGGGGTCTGGGTCGCGACCTGGATTCGCTTCGATGTGCGTCCCTGGGGACCGTTCCGCGCGTCGACCCTGACCGGCAACATCACGACCGTCGGGCCCAACGGCCTGCGCTTCTCGATCCAACTGAGTAGCGGGAAGACGCGCCGCGTGCGGATCGTCCCCGCCACCCGATTCATCGTCAACAGCTTGCTCACCGCCGTGCCCCAGCCGTTGGTAACTGGCCAGGAAGTCTCCGTACTCGCGCGCAAGTCACCGCACGGCTGGCTCGCCCTACGCATAGCCGTCGGTTCCGCCGGCGCCCTCCCGCCACTCTAAGGGCGTGGAAGGGCCGTGCTGTACGGCCGGACCGCGTCGTGGACGACCGGGCGCCGTAGGGCGAAACCACTGTGCCAAAATCTCGTGTGGTGCCAGAGCGGCACACTGGGCAAGGCCCGATACCGCCCTACACGGTTGCGCCGCGCTGCATCCTGGCGCCGCCCTACACCATCTCCCCGTGGGATACTGGCTTGAGGAGACATAGCCATGACCACCGACCAACAAGCCAAAACCGACGAGCAATGGCGGGACGAGCTGACACCGGAGCAGTACCACGTGCTGCGCGAGAAAGGCACTGACCGTCCCTTCACCGGCAAATACGTCAATACCCACGAAGACGGCACCTACCGCTGTGCCGGTTGCGGCGTGGAGCTGTTCGACGCGAGCACCAAGTTCGAGTCCCACTCCGGCTGGCCGAGCTTCTACCAGCCCAAGAACCTCGAAAACGTCGAGCTGCACGAAGATCGCAGCCTCTTTGCGAAACGCACCGAAGTTACCTGCCGAAACTGCGGCGGCCACCTCGGTCACCTTTTCAACGACGGTCCTCAGCCCACCGGGCTCCGGTACTGCATGAACTCGACGAGTCTTGAGTTGGAGAAATAGGTCCAGATGGCATCGTTAGTCGATACCGCGCGAAGCGCAGCTTCGCGGACCCGCTCTGGCGATGTTCCGCCCCCGATCGCGACGCAGCGCGCCGGCCCACGGCCGGCGCCGCAAGCCTTCCCGCCCGAAGGAAGCGGGGGTACGGCCCGCGCCGCAAGCCTTCCCGCCCGAAGGAAGCGGGG
>JBOGSL010000252.1:0-5084 GCA_050695395.1 Chloroflexota bacterium
TCAAGCAGTAGCCGCGGCTCGAGCCGGCAGCCAGGTTGCGTTTGTCGGACGCGTGGGACGCGATGACGAGGGCGATCAGGTACGCCAGAGCCTGGACACATCAGGGGTGGATACAGGTTACCTGGCGGTAGACGATCGGTTGCACACCGGGCGGGCCATGATCACCGTTGACCAACGTGGCGAGAACATCATCGTAGTGGTCGCGGGGGCAAACGGAGCGGTGTCGACGGGACAGGTTAGCGAGGCCCAAAAAGTGATTTCCGCGAGTCGAGTGGTGGTCAGCCAGTTGGAGATACCTTTTGAAGCGGCTGATGCCGCCATGCACCGGGGGGCGGAAGCGGCAGCGATCACCGTGCTCAATCCGTCTCCGGCGCGACCGCTTCCCGACGAGATATTACGCGCAATCGATGTGCTGGTACTCAACAGCCAGGAGCTTGTCGTTCTAGGCCCAACCCTGGGTGGGCCAGAGGCGGCGCGACAGTTGCTGGCGCAAGGAGTAGGAGCGGTGGTCGTGACCATGGGCGGGGACGGCGCCCTGCTGGTAACGGAGTCCAACACGGAGCGCATTCCGGCGTGGCCGGTTGAGCCGGTCGATACGACCGGGGCGGGCGACGCTTTCGTAGGAAACCTGGCGCACGCTCTGGACGACGAGCAGAGTCTGCCGGACGCAATCCGGTTCGCCACGGCGGCAGCGGCTCTGAGCGTGCAGGTTCGAGGAGCGCAGCCGTCGTCTCCTACTCTCCAGCAGACCGCTGCCTTCCTTGCTAAGCAGGCACAATGATCGACGCTACCGTGACCCACACAGCCACCGCGGTGTTTATCCATCAGCGTTTCGCGGTGGTCGTCCTCGTCTACGCGTTGCTCATGGCGCTGTGGGGATTCGGTCTATTCCTGTTCAAGAGACCGCCGTCCGGTGGCTACCTTGGAGCGCTTGTGCTGATGGCCGTCGTGGGAATCGCGCAGGACGTGATCGGCCTCGCGCTGCTGGCGCTCGGGCACCGGCCGGGCGGAAATCTCCACTACCTGTATGGTCTGGTGGTAGCGCTCACGCTCCCGGCTGCCTACACGTACTCCGCCCGGGGCACGGCCAGACGGGACTCGCTTATCTTCGGCATTGCCAGCCTGTTTCTTCTGGGCATCGCCATTCGAGCCACCATGACCGGCTCTCCGTAGAGCGCTATCAGGGCTTGCGCGGTTTCTTGATCTCCTGCAGGTAGGGCTGCTCGGTGGACAGAGATCGAATGTGGCGAAAGACGGCGGGCGCTTCATCCAACGGGGCTGGAGGCTTCATCTTGACGAAGACCGGCTCGCCTCCCGGGAATTGAAGCGTCGGAGTTCCAAAGATGCCGAGCTCATCTCTCCCAGTTTGATAGTCGTCCCTAATGCGCGTGCGCAAGTCGGGCTTCTGCATGTCCCGCAGCAATCGTCCCTCGTCGAGACCAGCGACGCCGGCCGCGGCTTGCTTGATTGTGGAAAGATCGTCGATCGGCTGCTTGTCTTGATGAACTTGACCGAGCAGCGCGAAGACAAATTCGTCGAAGATCTTCTCGCCCTGGTCCCGCGCCGCCTCCGCGGCTAGAAACCCGTTGAGGCTCTTTGCTTGTTCCGGCGATTGCTCCCAAAAGGGCTGCCCGCCCTCCTCCGCGTTCACTTCCTCGAGTGGGAAACTCCTCCAGCGGACATGAAAGTCTTCCTCCAGCTTCTCCGAGGCCCGACGCAGCCAGACCGCCGCGTTGTAGACGTACGGTCAGCGGAAATCGTACCAGATGCTGAAGGAGGCGCTGTAGTTGTCGCTCGCGTTCATGGGGTATGGCTCTCCTCTTGATTGAATCGTCCTGCTAGCCGGCTAAGCTCGGGCGAAACGCCAAGTTGCCGAAGTTTTACCTCATCTCCGGAAACCAGCGCTTCACGCTCGGCAATCGTGATATCGTAGCCATGCAGGGCAGCATCCGGCTCGTAGGCCAGCTGCCTTCGAAAAGTGGGATCGTCGCGCTCTCGCTCGATCACTTCCTCCAGCGCTTCCACGCTCACCGGCACACTCCTTTCTTCCAGTATCGCCCATCCTATTTCTTGTTGGAGTAGTAGTTGTACTCGGTCCAAAATTGGGTATACTACACGTATGGACTATGCGCTGACACAGGACCGGCGGCAGCGAAAGCGCCAGGAGCTGCACCAGCGGCTGCTGAATGCCTCTGCCACGCTGTTCCGGGAGCACGGAGTGGCACGGACGACGGTGGAGGATATTGCCGAGGCGGCGGATGTTGCTCGCCAGACGGTGTTCAATCACTTCCCGTACAAGGAAGCCATCGCGCTCGAGTTAGGGGCGTGCGGAATTCAACAAGTGGTACAACGTGCCTACGCCCTTCTGGAAAATGGGACGCCGGCGCTCGAAGTGCTGGAACGCACGGCAGAGTGGGTGCTGGACAGTGCGGCGCAGGACAGCGAGCTAGCTGTGGTGCTGGCACAAGAACTGCTGCATACAGACCCCGGCCGCTCTGGCCGGGCGGCGGAGCAGTTCCCGCTTCGCGAGATATTCGAGGCAATCCTCGTGCAAGCGCAAGAAGAGGGTAGCGTGCGACAGGACCTGCCGCTGGATGTGGCCGCTTCGAGAATCAGTTCGATTTTGCGAACTGTTCTCTCCCAGGTGCGGTCCTATCCGATCGATCAATTGAAACGTGAATTGACGGTGTGCATGGACATCGTCTACAACGGAATACGAGATAGGAGAACTGCATAATGCTTTCTTGGACGAACGCCCGCCGGATGGGACACCGCTTGCTGAGTTCGACGCTGCGCTGCCGCCAGTGCAGCCGCCCCGCCGGTGATCTGGTGGGTTATGCCGATCGCAACATTCGCGAGGCTCGCTTCATTCTGGAGGAGACCGGCGCGATGCCGCACAACCTGGGCGGTGAACTGCGCTGTGCGCGGTGCTCCGGCCAGCTCTTCCTGGATGACATTGAGCCACTGGGACGAAATGTGCCGCTGCACGAAGCGGGCGGTATCGAGTTTGGCCGGGTCATCGCGGGCGAGCGCGAGATGACCGATATCAGCGCGGCATGAACTAGCCTCGACACAACTCCAGGCGCCTCCCGGAGGAACATCTTCCGCGGCGGCGTCTGGCCTTATCCGGCTGCGACGCAGTCCGGCAACTACACTTTGTATCACTGGTAGGTATTGTTATGACAGAAAGAACGAACGATCAGAGCCGCCAGGACGCGGCTCTCTTTATTGATTGGGACAACCTGAAGACTGGCCTCAAAACGCTGGGGCGTCAGCCGAATGTCTCCTCGCTACTCGATGAGGCCAATCATCGCGGCCGCGTGGTTATCGCGCGGGCGTACGCCGACTGGCAGCAACGCTACAACGCCTTTGACCCTCCCAACCTGTACGCCGCCGGCATAGAGCCGGTGTATGTTCCGGGCAAGTCATATGGCGGAAAGATCATCAAGAACAGCGCCGATGTCAAGCTGGCGGTAGATTGCATCGACTTCCTGAATACTGCGCCACACCTCAAGACGTTTGTCTTGGTGTCGGGCGACTCAGACCTCGTCCACCTGGTGAATTTCCTCCGGGCGAGAGGGAAGCGCGTGGTTGTGATCGCCGTGTCGCACACGCTGTCGCCCACGTTGAGCGACAACGTGGACGAACTCTTGATCTATGACGTGGATATCGAGCCGGCACGGCAGCCGGATACAACCGCCGGCACCAACGGTCGCAAGCCGAGGGCGCTCCCACAGGAACCCTCCGAAGCACAAAATCTGGATGAAGTGTTCGATCAGCTTACCGATCTGCTGAAGACGCGGAGCAATCGGGTCGGGTCGCTGTTTTCCTGGATCGGCATACATCTCGGCCGGAAGGGCATCGATCATCGATCACTGGGATTTGAGCGTTTCAAGGATTTTATGCAGGAAGCAGAACGGCGCGGCACTATCCGGGTCGTGAATCGGGGCCTGCAGGACTGGGCCTACCTGCCCGAACAATACGAGCAGCTCACCGAGTCGGAGGCCGAAGCGGAGGAGGAAGAGGCGACCGATGACGGAAGCGAATACAGCGCGGTGACCTTTTCGGCTCTGGACGAAGACGACCAGACGAATTTCATCCGCTTCTTGAACGATCTCGAAGCTCGATCAGACTACCTGATTCCGCCGTTCATCGTCTCCCATCTGGTGCGTGACAATGTGCTCCCCTCCCTCTCGCAGAGCCAGCTTCGCTCGCTGGTCCGTGACGCCGTCAACGAAGGTGTCCTGATCCCGTCGACGCATACTGTCGCGCATAAAACGACGGGAAAGCCGCACGAGCTTCGGACCGTAAGGCTCAATTCGGAGCACAACCCGGTGGGAGCGGCCGAGCAGTAAAGGCAGTAAAAACTAGCGGCCGCTCGGCGTGTGAATCGGCATCACTACGTGGGTGTATTCGACCGTGTCATTGGGACGGAACACGGCGGCAGAGTTCGGCCCCGAGATCTCGAGCTTCACCTGGGTCGATTCCACCACGCCAAGCACGTCGGCTACATACCGGGAGTTGAAGGAGATCTTGGTCCCGGCCCCGTTGATAACCGCGTCGATCTCGCCCCGATCCTCTCCCAGCTCGGCCGCTACCCCGCTAACCACGACATTGCCGACACCCGCCTCGGCGCCCGGTTGCACGTCCAGCGTTATGACATTTGAATTGTCCCGGGAGAAGTAGCTGGCGATCTTGGCAGCCTTGAGCAGGTCTCCGGTTGCCACCACGATACTGGTAGCGAACTTCGACGGGATGATCTGTTTGTAGTTCGGGAAGTTTCCCTCGATCAGACGCGATACGACCTGGAGATCGGGCGCGGCGAATACGATCTGATTGCGATTGGGCGTGACCGTGATGGATACCTCGCCGGCGCCTTCCCCCTCTCCACTCGTTTGGAGGATCCGGGATAGCTCGGACAGGGTCCGGCCCGGCACGATGACACTGAAATCTCCCGCCGCCTTTCGCGTCAAGAGGCCGCTTCGCACTGCCAGGCGAAAACTGTCGGCGGCGGCGAGCGTCAGTTCGTTATCCGAAAACGTGGCCAGGACTCCTGTCAGGATGGGGCGCGTATCGTCCATGGC
>JBOGSL010000253.1:0-13090 GCA_050695395.1 Chloroflexota bacterium
CCTTTACATACTGGACGAGCCCAGCATCGGCTTGCATCAGCGCGATAATGCCCGCCTTATCCAGACGCTGGTGAATCTGCGATCTCTCGGAAACACGCTCATCGTGGTCGAGCACGACGAGGAGACGATGCGTTCCGCCGACCATCTTGTCGACATCGGGCCGGGGGCCGGCGAGCACGGCGGCTATATCGTCGCCCAGGGATCGCTCGATGACATCATTCGCAGTCCGCAGTCGATCACCGGTCAGTATCTGAGCGGCCGCCGGTCGATTCGAGTTCCACCTCGCCGGCGGGAGGGAAGCGGGGCGAGGCTTATGGTGCGAGGGGCGGCCGAGAACAATCTGAAAGTGATCGACGTGGCGTTTCCACTGGGTGAGTTGATTTGCGTCACGGGGGTCTCCGGCTCGGGCAAGAGCACGTTGGTCAACGAGGTACTGCATAAGGCGGTAGCGCAACGCCTCCATCGAGCACGGGAGCGCGCGGGGCAGCATACGACCGTCGAGGGCCTGGAACATCTGGACAAGATCATCAACATCGACCAGTCGCCCATCGGGCGCACACCTCGGTCGAACCCAGCTACCTACACCGGGGCGTTCACGCCTATTCGGAGCCTCTTCGCCCAGGTGCCGGAGTCACGCGTTCGTGGATATCAACCCGGAAGATTCTCATTCAACGTGAAGGGTGGCCGGTGCGAGGCCTGCCGGGGCGAGGGCATCATCCAGATAGAGATGAACTTCCTTCCCGACGTCTATGTTCCGTGTGAGGTCTGCAAGGGCAAACGCTACAATCGCGAAGCCCTGGAGATCAAATACAAGGGCAAGACCATCAGCGACGTGCTGGACATGACGGTTGAGGAAGGCTTCGATCTGTTCGAGCATATTCCCTCCGTAGCCAACAAGCTCCGGACGTTGCGCGACGTAGGGCTGGGGTACATCAAGCTCGGACAGCCGGCCACGACGTTGTCGGGCGGTGAGGCACAGCGGATCAAGCTGGCCAGCGAGCTGAGCAAGCGGGCCACCGGGCAGACCCTCTACGTCCTGGACGAGCCCACCACGGGCTTGCATTTTGCAGATGTGGACAAGCTTCTGCTCGTCCTGGGGCGGTTGGTGGAGCAGGGAAATACGGTGGTGGTGATCGAGCATAACCTCGATGTGATCAAGAGCGCCGACTGGATTATCGATCTTGGCCCGGAAGGCGGCGATGCCGGCGGCACGGTTGTCGCCGAAGGCACCCCCGAGCAGATCGCGGGTTGCGCCCAGTCGTATACCGGCCAGTTCCTGCAGTCGGTTCTCAAGCAGCCGGAAGCCCTCGCCGGCTAATTCCCGACGGGTCCTGTTAGCCCGCGCTCACTTCCACCCGGACCTGCGCTGGGTAAACACCAGCGACGCGGAAGGCGGGCGGCGGCTGGATGATCGGCGCCAAGCGGTAGGTTCCCGGTCCGAGACCGGAGAGATTGATAGTAGCCTGCACGCGCCGCCCGATGACATCAAGCCGCGAAGCCGGTCCCACCATGGTTACCAGCACTGTCGCCGGGTGAATCTTCAACTGCAGGCCCGCTCCCACGTTGACCGGGGATATACCGATGGGAATGGAGCTGCTCCCGCTCACGGATCCCACGCGTACGCTTACCTTAACTCGCCGGGTCGGCGAGGAGACGCCGGAGGGAAACTGCAAGTTCACCTCCGCGTGGATCGTTCCAGGGCCGTGGTGCGACAGCGAAATCGGTGCCGTATCAATCACCCGGACCTTCCCCAGCTTGGTAGGCTGCCCGTGAGCCGTAATCTCGGCGGGATCTACGGTGACGCTGGAGACGCCGAAGCCCGACCCCGCATGTCCCTGGATCTGCGCCAGAATGGGCACGGTCTTGTAGCTGGAGACCGCGTGAATGGGAACGAACACCTGCACCTGCGGCGGGTTCACTACCAGCCGGCTGGACCCGGTAATCCCCTGACCCTGACTGTTGGTAAGGGAGAGGCGATAGGATCCTTCCACGCTCGATCGAGCTTGAGCCAGATAGAGATAGACACTGGCCTGGGCAACCTGAGACACGATCGACGAGGGCCCCGACACCGTGGCGGTGCTGGGCTGCGCGCTGACGTCGCCTGCCTGATATCCGGAAGGAGGAGTGTCAAGGATGTGGTAGCGAACCGGCACGTGCTTGGTCATCCGCTTCTCGAGGACCACGGTGACGTGCGACGGCCTGATCGCGGCCACGTGAATGCCCGGATTGGTCACCACCACGACGGGTACGTGATGAGCGCCCGGACCGAGGTTCTGCGCGTTGACGAAGGTATGGAAGTCCGATGCACTTACGAACGCGTTGCGATTATCAACCCTGATGCGCACATGCACCGTTCCCAAGCTGTTCGCTACTACAAGCGCCGGCGGCACGTTGGCCGTGGAGATGGGCAGCGCCTGGCCGAAGCCGAAAGTAGTCGGATCGTTGCGACCCGTAACGAACACCCACAGCGCCAGAGCAAGCACCAGCGAGAGCAGGAGCCGGAACATCGACTCTCGCGAGAACATGCGGTTGAAGTGCAGCCGAGCGGTCGACGCAACCGTCCCAAACGTTCTGGAGCGCGGGAAGAGACCCTGCCCTTTAGTTTGATCCGTCAACCGTCAACCCCGAGCCACCGCTAGCTCTGCTTCACCGAAGTGAGAAGCGTCGAAGGCGTGCACGTACCGAGCGAGGCGCTCCAGACTGATGTCGGCGGTGAGGTGACCGCCGCGCGCAAGCGAAATCGACCCGGTCTCTTCGGAAACGACGATACACGCGGCGTCGGTCTGTTCCGTAATACCTACCGCCGCCTGGTGCCTCGTTCCGCGCCCGGCCGCGATTGGGTTGTCCGCCAGGGGCAATACGCAGCCCGCCGCGAGAATCCGGTCCCCCCGGACGATCGTGGCGCCGTCGTGCAACGGCGAGTGCACAAAGAAGATTGTCACCAGCAAATCGCTGGTGACATCTCCATCAACCCGCACGCCGCTGCGGACGAAGTCTTCGAGCCCGGTGGCGCCCTCCAGAACGATGAGCGCCCCATAGCGGCGTTCCGCCAGGCGCTGCACAGCATCCACGATCTCGTCGGCTGCTGGAGCCTGCACGGGCGTGGAAAGCGTGGCGAGAGGGTGATTGATGATGGCGCTGGTACGTCCAACTTGCTCCAGCGCGCGGCGAAGCTCGGGCTGGAAGATGATGGGCAGCGCCACCAGCAGAACCAGCGGGGAGTTATGCAGCAGCCAATCGACTACCGAGAGGTGGAAGGCGGACGCAACGATCGAAAAAAAGATGAACAGCACGATCACGCCGCGGAGCACCTGGTCCGCGCGCGTTCCTCGCACCAACATGAGGATGCTGTAAAAGAGGGCGGTGACGATCAGAACATCGATCGCGCTGAAGAGGTTGAAATGGGCGAAGGTGGACAGGATATGCGAAACCAGTTCACCCATTGCCTGCCCCCGATACTCCCCATTTGCTTGGCAGAGTATACCATGGTGGAAGTCCAAAAATCGGCGTCAGCGTGCGAAAATAGAGACTGATGTGATGTCAATTGTCACCGATCTCACCACGCAACAGCACGATCCCGAACGGGTGAACGTCGAACTTGACGGACGGTTTGGCTTCGGCGCCAGCAAACTGGTGGTGATCACTCACGGCCTTTGCGTCGGAGATGACTTGACGGATGAGGAAATGGAAGCCCTTCAGAAGGACGACGAGGGCGACCGGGTCTATTCGGGCGCCCTCAATTTCCTCTCGTATCGGCCGCGATCGCGCCGCGAGGTCGAGATGCACTTTCGACGGAAGGGCGTGTCGCCCCAGTTACTGGAGGCTGTCCTGAACCGTCTGGAGGGTTCCGGCCTCATCGACGATCCGGCGTTCGCGAGCTTCTGGGTTGAGAATCGAGAGACGTTCAAGCCTCGCAGCCGCCGCGCCCTTCGAACCGAGATGCGCCAGAAGGGAATTTCTGGACACGTTGCGGAGGAAGCGTTGGCAAACCTTCCCGACGAAGAAGAGATTGCCTATCGAGCCGGCCTGGCGAAGATGCGGTCCTACCAAAATTTGGATCGAGCCGAGTTCAACCGAAAGCTGATAGCCTTCCTTCAACGCCGCGGTTTCGCGTATGGCGCGGCGGCCGCCGCCGCAAATCGACTGGCCGACGACACCCTGACGGACCCGCTCTAGGTCCGCGCCATTGACTGATCGATGACGGATGACAGCTGTGGGACGCAGTTCGCCCTACGATATGTCCGTCCGGCAAAATGGCTAGAGATCGAAGGAGAGGCTATGACCGGTTCTTGGGTTGCACAAACGGTGGGGCGCGACGAGCGCGATGAGCCCATGCGGCCGATAGGTGAGCGAGAGGCGCTGGAGAAGTGGCTCGACTACCATCGAGACACGCTTCTCTGGAAGTGCTCCGGCCTCACCGGCGAACAGCTAGCTCGGCGCGCCGTTCCTCCCTCCAGCCTGTCGCTACTCGGGCTGGTACGCCACATGGCCGGCGTGGAGCGATGGTGGTTCCGCATACACGTCGGTGGCCAGGACCTGGAGCACATCTTCTTCACGGAAGACAACCTGGAGGGCGACTTCAACGACCTCGATCCGAATCAGGCGGAGCAAAATATCGAGGCGTACCGCCGGGAGATCGATCTGGCTCGCCAGGCCGCGGCCGGGAAGCATCTGGATGAGGCGGTTTTCAGTCGCGGCGATCACCCTGATCGGCAGTTCAACGTGCGTACTATCTACCTGCACATGATCGAGGAATATGCCCGTCATAACGGACATGCCGATCTCATTCGCGAACGCATCGACGGAGTGATTGGCGACTAACGGTTTTTCTGATCCGGTTGCCCGCCTATAGCCTTCGCCTCTTGCCAGTAGGCATCGAGCTCGCCGGGAGACAGATCACGCATCGATTGGTCGAGCGCAGCCACACGGGATTCAACGTACTGGAATCGGGCCACGAACTTCTGGTTGGCGCGGCGCAGCGCCTCTTCGGGGTCGATGTGAAGATGGCGAGCGGCGCTGACCAGGGCGAAGAGGATGTCACCGTATTCCTCGCGCTCACGCACTCGTGACGCGTCCTCGATGACCTCGTGGCGAAGCTCGTGCAGCTCTTCCTCCACCTTGTCCATCACCTCCGCCAGTCCCGGCCATTCGAAGCCAACGCCGGCGGCTCGTTTCTGGATGAGGCTCGAGCGTGGCAAGGCGGGCAGCCCCTCGGGGATTTGCTCCAGGATCGAGGTTCGCTTCGGCTTCTCGCGCTGCTTGAATGATTCCCAGTTCTGCCACACCGCCTGCGCGTTCTCCAGCTCCAGCTCTCCATACACGTGCGGATGTCGCCCGATAAGCTTGCAGATGATCCCCTGCAGAACATCTTCGATGGTGAACTCGCCGTCTTCCGCCGCGACCTGGCTGTGGATGACAACCTGGAAGAGCAGGTCGCCCAGCTCTTCGGCAAGCAACCCGGCCTCTCCTCGATCGAGCGCCTCCATCACCTCGTACGCCTCCTCCAGAAGGTGAGGCTTGAGGGATCCGTGGGTCTGCTCTCGATCCCAGGGGCAACCCGCCGGGGCACGAAGCGTACGGGCCAGGGACATCAGTCCCGCAAAGGTTCGCACGTTTTCGGATTCGGGCAGCGGCGGAACGTAGAGGCCAGACGGCTCGTTCACCTCTCGCTCCGTCAGGCGATCGATGGTGGTCGACTCCACCGCACCGGACTCGCCATTCACCCGTACAACGTCGACCGAATGATCGCTGGGGTAATAGTGGAGCAGCCAGTGCCGCACCGGCAGGATCGTGCTGGCCTGCAGGTTTGCGATCACGAGAGGCGTGGCCGGGGTCGGCGCGTACCAGGCACCATGGCCCGGGATGCCGTGAATTTCCCCAAGCGCATTCTCCGCGTCCAGGCGAGCTATCTCGCCGGCCTCGATAATTTCGAGCCTCTTGAGGTGGTCGTGTCCCGTCGCGCGCAGTATCGCTCCGGCACGATGCATCATATCCAGCTGGTCGACTAGATCGCCTTGCATGGAACTGTCCCCCTAAGCTATGAGACTGGAGTCGAAATCGGGCGGGACGATGACCTTCAACGCTTTCGACGCCACGCTCACCCGCGCCGGTGTTTCTCCCGCCAGCTCGCCATCAACCTGCACCGGTAAGGCCGCCTCCGATGTGATCGAAAGCTCTCGAACCCTCAGCAACTCGACATCCGAGTGAGCCACCGAGCCGGAGAGGAACAGCGGCACCGATTGGCGCAGCATCGCCAACGGTCCGTGCCCCTTGATAACGCACAAATCAAGCCAGCCGTCGTTGGCCACCGCCTTCGGCGTCATCCGGAAGCGCCCCCCATAGAGCCGGGTGTTCGCCACCACCACCATGAGCGCGCGAAGCTTTCGGATCAGCCCGTCGTATCGTAGCTCGATGTCTGCTCCTCGATAGAACGGGGCTACTGCTAGTCCGCTCGCAATGTACGGCAGTACCCCGAATCGTTGCTTGTGCCGTTCGAGCGTTTGGGCTCGACGCACCACCGCCCCATCGAAGCCGATTCCGGCCATAAGTAAGAAGTACCGATCATCGATCATTCCCAGATCGACCTGTTCGATTCGCCCCGCGGCAAGCTCGTGCGCCGCGCCCATCGGGTGGAGTGGCAAGCCCAGCTCGCGAGCCCAGATGTTGACGGTGCCGAACGGCAGAAAGCCGAGCGCCGTTTCCGACCCTGCCAGCGCTTGCACCGCTTCGTTTACCGTGCCGTCTCCACCGGCGACTAGAACTGCATCCATCCCCTCGGCCACGGCTGCTCGGGTAATCCTCGCCGTGTCTCCAGGGGCCCCGGTCGTTTCGGTGCGAAGCTCCCATCCGGCTCGTTCGAGGATATCCGCCGCCCCCTGCACCGGTTGTCCGTGATGCCGCCTGCCCGCGTTCGGATTACGAATCAGTGTGGCTTTCATGCGAGACCGGCCACTGCTTCTGTTGCCGCGGCGAGGTCGCTCCAGGGCAGCCGTTCATCGCCGCTCACGATGCTCTCCTCGTGGCCCTTCCCCAGAATCACAACGATGTCCCCTGGCTCGGCCAGCTGCACCGCGCGGGCAATGGCTCGGCCGCGGTCGACTTCGCGCTCGAAGCGTTTCCCCTCCTCACGGGCCGGTACACCGGCGGCCACTTCACCTACGATATCCTCCGCTCGCTCGCTGTACGGGTCCTCGTTGGTAATGATGAAGAAATCCGTGTACTGGCGAGCAACTTCGGCCAGCACCGGACGCTTCTCGCGATCTCGATCGCCCGTCGCTCCGAAGACGGCCAGAATGCGCTTCGGACTCGGGTGCCTTTCTCGGAGAGACGACAGGATGGAGCGAAAACCGTTGATGGTGTGGGCGTAGTCTACGACGACGTCGAAGTCTTGTCCGGCGTCCACTCGTTGCCAGCGGCCCGGGGGCGGGCGAGACGCCGCGAGTCCGGCACTCACATCCTCGAGGCTCAATCCTATCGACAGAGCGAGAGCGGACGCAGCCAGGGCGTTCGAGACGTTGTACGCCCCGGGTATCGGCACACTGAGCTTCGCCTGCCCACCATGCCAGAGCACTGTCGCTTCGCTTCCCGATTTACTCGGTGCTATCTCCAGCACCCGGAGCATAGCTTCCGGGTGGAAACCGTAGGTCAGCATCTCTCCGCGGACGAGCGAGGAGAGGCGCTCGAAATGAGCATCATCGCGATTGAGGATAGCGGGGCGGCCGATTCCAAGTCGGGTGAAGAGCGAAGCTTTCGCGTGGAAGTAGTCCTCCCACGAGCCGTGGAATTCGACGTGGTCACGCGTAATGTTGGTGAGACCGCAGGAAGCAAAGTGGCATCCCTCCAGGCGGTGGAGGGCAAGGGCGTGACTGGACGCCTCGAGGGAAACGTGCGTCACTCCCTGCTCCACCATTCGCGCCAACAGGCGCTGAACTTCGAGAGCATCCGGCGTCGTCATGCGACTGTCGTTGCGACAGCGCTGCGCTCCGATCTTAACCTCGACGGTGCCCAGAAGCCCTGTGGTCAACCCCGATGATTCCAGGATTTGGTCTAGCAGATAGGTAGTGGTAGTCTTGCCGTCCGTCCCCGTTACAGCGAGGATCTGAAGGTGCTCGGCAGGACGGTCGAAGAAGTTCGCAGCCAGGTGACCCAGGGCGAACCGGGCATCACCCAGTCGGATAACACCCACGCCCGGAATTCCTCCGCCTTGATGCGCCACCGCGGCGGCTCCGCGGTCGATCGCCTGCTTGACGTGTCGGTCAACCTCCGAGTCTGCCGTCTCCAGACCCGGCAACCCGACGAACAGCGAGCCGCGCGTAACCTCACGCGAATCAACGTGAATCTCGCTGACCTCGATATCGTCGGGACCTACTATCGAAGCTCCAGTGACCCCCTGGACCAAGCGGCTAAGGCGCATCACCGTATTCTGCGCCGGAGCTCCCTCTCCGCGCGAGTCGCGTCCACCCTCTTTGTCGATATCCACTTGTACGCCGGCTCTGCCATCCGAGCGTAGAGGGCGTGCTGGACCGGAGACCGCACGAGATCGAAGGCCCCGATGTAGCGCACCTCCTGCCCGCCATAGCCGCGCTTGTGCCGGTACACGCCCCACAGCGGATCGCTTTCCACCAGCCGGTCCGGTATGCCCCACAGATCGTAGTACTGAGCGCCATTGAGCTTCGCCCAGCGTATCGCCTCGTATTGAAGGAGATAGGGAGCCATCAGGTTCCGCTTGTGACCGGCAGAGGCGCCGTACATGTATTGGGCGCCGCGACCGAACTGAAAGACCATAATCGCGGCGATCATCTCACCTTCATGGTCGGCGATGAGCAGCCGCGCGTGGTTGTGCTTGCCCATCGTGGCCAGGACCCGGCGGTAGTACTCGCGCTGGTGAATAGTGAAGCCGTCTCGCCGCGCAGTAGTTTTGTAGAGCTCGTACCAGCGGGAGATATCCGCCTCAGACCCAGTGATAACCCGTACGCCTTTCTTCTCGGCCAGGCGAATGTTGTAGCGTGTCTTTTGTTTCATCCGAGCCAGAATGTCTTCTTCGGGCGCCGTCAAGTCCACCCAGATGCTGGAGAGCCGCTGAACCGGAGCACTCTCGATGAAGCCAAGCCTGGCGAGGTGGGCGCGGATCCGGTCCGCACCGCCGGATTCCAGCACCTCCGGCTCGATCTTGAGAGAGATCAATTTCTCCTCGTCGATCAGACTCTTCAGCTCGGCGACCAGCCGCTCGAGTACCTCGGTATCCTCGAAATCGACGACCGGGCCCCGCGGCACGTAGCCAATCTTGCCCAGACCGAGCGGGAGCTCACGCACCAAAACCTGCGCAGCCGCCGCGATATCGCCCGATGAGGGGACAACCACCCGGAGTGCTTTCCAGCCATACTGCGCCTTCAGGACGCCCCAACCCCACGACTGCAGAGAGTGGCCGTCCTCGGCTCTCTCCACGAACTGATCCCACTGCGCAGACTCGTCCAGAGTCGGCTCGGGAGGTCGCACGAATCTTGCCGAATGCGTAGTTGACATGGCAGTCAACAGTATAGCGGGAGACGGATGATATACTCGGAACTGAAGCCACAATTGGAGATAAGGCCATAGGAAAGGTCATTGGCGCAGTATTTGCTGGCCTCATCTTCCTCATCGTCCTGGTTGTGGAGTCGTTTTTTATCGGCCAGATCCTGGTCGATATTTTCCTCATAATCGCCGCCGTCTTCTCTCTCACTGTCTTCGGCCTGCTCGGCTGGGCCGCCTGGGAGGTAATTGCGCTGGTGCGCGAGGTGCGCGGCGAGGTGAAGATCGTGCTAGGCACCGCGCAGGAGACCCTTACCGAAGTCCGCGGCACCGCTCACTTCGTCAGTGACGCGGTGGTTCAGCCTATTTCCCTTGCGGTCGGCTTCGCGACGGCCGCGCGCGCCACGGCGAGAGCACTCACCGAGCCGATTTCGCGACTCCGAGGGTAGCAGTGCCGATTCTCAACCACTTCGCTCAGGCGGCCGCCATCCTGCTATTGGGCCAGCTCATTGTCCTGCTACTGGTCTTCGCCGTCATCGCCGGCCTTGTTGTCTTTGGACTCAGGTTCGGCCGTCGGAGGAGCCAACCGGGGCTGCAACGAGCGAACTCACTGCTAGCCATAGCGCAGTCAAAGGTCCATCAGGGCACCGATATGGTCGCGCGGCCGGTTATCGCTCTCGCCGGAGCAACCGACACTATGCGAGCGACGGCCATGGCCATCCGCCATAAAGTTCGCGGCGAGCCGGAACCTGAACCTCTGCCACCTACCCTGATCGCCGAGCCCACGCTGCTTGCGCCTCCACTACGGACGGAACGGCTGCCTCGACCCGCCGAGACGCTTTCCGAGCCTACACGTCCTCCTACGACCTGACCTCTCTGTGCCGTAGCACGACACCGCGAATCGTCCTCAGGCCGAAGCCTGGGGGAACCGCAGGCCGTGGTCGCCTCATGCGCCTCGACCGGTCGCCAGCCGTTGCGTCGCGGTCCGGCCATGCGTAGCTCCCACCTTACAATCCGTCTCGCGACGGACACGCGCGACACGCTTCGTCCACCAAGCCGCCCATCCGCCTGGTCCTTGACTCCTCCCCTTTAAAGTGGTATCTAATAGATATCACTTTTATGGAGGCGATCATGACTCAACAAGATCAGCTGGCGATCCCGGTGCGTGAGCCGGTGGGACATGAAGGAGCGCGGGTGGAGATCCGAGAGCGGCCTCCGCTCATGGTAAGCGGCTGGTTGGGCGTGACGTTGCTGTTTGCCCTCGTGGCTGTCACGTTTTTCGCGGTGCGCAACGACGCAGGCTACTGGACGGCCCTGCCGATCATTGCTTTCTTCGTCGTACTCAGCTCGCACGTCATCGTTCCGCCGGGGGAGAGCCAGGTGGTGCAGTTCTTCGGCACCTATGTCGGCACCGTGCGCAAGCCGGGGATTTGGTCGGTGATACCGCTGACCGTGAAGCGCAAGGTGAGCATCCGGGTGCGGAACTTCGAAACCAACCGTCTAAAGGTCAACGACGCCGATGGCAACCCGGTCGAGATTGCGGCGATCGTCGTGTGGCAGGTAGCGGACACCGCCAAGGCGGTCTATGCGGTTGACGACTTCACGGACTTCGTCTCGGTGCAGGCGGAGTCGGCGCTGCGGCACGTGGCTAGCGGTCACCCCTATGACGACACTCAGGGGCAAGGGACCTCGCTGCGCGGCTCAACCGACGTGATCGCCGCGCAGCTGGCGAGGGAAGTCGCGGCCCGCGTGGCGATCGCCGGCATTGAGGTGGTAGAGGTGCGAATCAGTCACCTTGCCTACGCGTCAGAAATCGCGCAGGCGATGCTCCGCCGGCAGCAGGCCAATGCGGTCGTCGCTGCGCGGTCGCGGATCGTCGAGGGCGCCGTGGGCATGGTGGAAATGGCGCTCAATCGCCTCACGGCCGATGGCGTCGTGGAGCTTGACGAGGAGCGCACCGCCGCGATGGTGAGCAACCTGATGGTGGTCCTGTGCGGTGATCAGCCGCCTTCGCCTATCGTCAACGCGGGGACCCTCTATTCGTGACTCGGGACCGTAAGCCGGTCCTTCTTCGCATGGATCCAGCGGTGTACGAAGCCCTCGCCCATTGGGCGTCTGACGAGCTCCGCAGTGTCAATGCGCAGATCGAGCTGGTTCTGCGTCGCGCCCTTGGGGACGAGGGTCGAATGCCGAAGCAAGCCGCGCCGCTGCGACCAAGGGGGCGGCCGAGGGCTGGCGAGCGCGACAAGTCGGAGGTTGGCTGATCCGGAGATTTTCGATTCCGCGCTCGATCAAACGCCGAAACAGCTCGATCACCTTGCCCGCAGCCGAAAATAGCGCGGCAGAGGTTCAGGCCCGAGCAGCGGCCGGGCGTAGCGGATGAACCGGTCGCTCACGTCTCTCCCAGATTGACTCAGGAACTCGTCCGGAATCAGCCGCTGACGATTGGCGATGCGCTCAAGACCAACCGACCCGGCCGAGCAATGATACGGCTCGTCACTTTCTCGCACCAACGTGACCATGCGATCCGTTTCGCCAGACACGGCCAGCTCAACAGCGGCGTCCCCGACGGTTCTCGCCTCCGCCAGATCGACCGACGAGACGCAGAGCATGGCCATGCGCTGAAGGCTGCCCGGCTTGTCCCATCGGGAGCGCAGGCCCAGCTGGCCCTGTACCAGCCTGCACATCGACGCCGCCGTTCCTCGCAGCAGGGGGTGGCCGAACTCGTCCAGCTCGGCATCCGCTTCGGCGAACGGTCGACCGGACGGGTCGCGCACCGTCTCGCTCACGACCGCCACCACGTGGCCCAACCGCTCATACACTGCCGATACATCCGCCAGAAGGTCTCCCGGCGATACCGGCCGCTCAGGTAGGTAGATCAGGTGAGGAGCATCGTGGGCCTCGGCCCGACCCAGAGCCGAAGAGGCGGCCACCCAGCCCGCGTCCCGCCCCATCACCTCGATGAACTTCACTGGATACATGCGGGGCATGGACTCCGTATCTTTGGCCGAATCCATAGTGGCGATTGCCAGATAACGGGCGATGCTGCCGTAGCCGGGACAATGGTCGGTCTCCGGCAAATCGTTGTCGATCGTCTTTGGGACGCCGATTACCGCAATGTCGCAGTGGCGCCGGGCCGCGAGAAGGGCGAGCCGATGAGCGGTATCCGCAGAATCGTTCCCGCCGATGAAGAGAAGGGCGCAAATCTCGTGCTGTTGAAACGACTCGAGCACGACCTCGAGCTCATCATCGGTCAACTTCCGGCGAGATGAGCGCAGCGCCGCGCCGGGCGTCCCCGCTAAGAGCTGAACGTCGTCCGCTACTAGATCGCCCAGATCGACATAATCCTCGGCGAGCAACCCCTCCGCGCCGTCCCGAGCCCCCCAGACATCATCGAACGCCTTGCCGCCGGCCTCGATGATTCCAGCCACGGTGTTGTTGATGACGGCCGTGGCACCGCCCGACTGCGCCACAACCAGCTTGCCTTTCACCCAATTAGAATAGGCCATGGAACGCCCCATCTATCTCGATCACGCCGCGACCACCCCCCTCCGGCCGGAGGCTCGCGATGCCATGGAGCCGT
>JBOGSL010000254.1:0-4950 GCA_050695395.1 Chloroflexota bacterium
GGTCAAGGCTGAGCCGAAATTCTGGTCGGGCGCCTTCGACAAGGCCGGATGTCTGAACGGCGCCTTTTTCGGCACCATCATGGTACAGCAGATCAACCCGGGGCGGATCACGGTCAATGCGACGGGAAAAGAGCGGGACCCCGGCGAAATGGACGCCTCCGACGTCGCCCCTCTCTTCGCCAAGGGCTTCAGGTGCATCCGGCATAATTTCGGCGATCCCGTCGTCGGAAGAGACGCGATCAAGGTCTCCGCTGATTTCATGGAAGAACTCGCTCCGATAGCGGCCGAGTCTCGGCTGGCCAGGCTCTGTGTTCTTCTGGGGCTGAAGCGGGCCAACGGGCCCGGCGGTCATGCGATCGGTGCGATGCCGAATGGCGACGGATCGGTGCTGCTGATGGACCCAAACATTGGCGAGTTTCGGTTCCCGGGTGTCGGCACTCTCGTCAAATGGATGAAGGAAGACCTCACTTCCTATTACGATCACTATGCACGCTTCGACAAGATGTACTTCTGCCTGCTGGCGCGGAAGAAGTAGCGATCAGTGTGTAACAGCGGACACTACGACCGCTAGGCTGCCCCACGGCTCGTCCTCCTGCGATGAGGAGCGGCCCGGCCCACCCGAGCAACCCTCGCTCGTGAAGTGTAGGGCGAGCCACCGCTCCCCTCGAGGCGCACATACGAGCCTAAGGTTGAGCAACCAGCCATTGCGCTGCGCCGATCGATAGGCCCGCGCTCAAGCCGGCCTAGGTCAGCGCCATGTAGTTAAGCTCTCTGATCGTGATGTTGTACCCTTCTATCGGATCCTGGCAAAGAAACTTGATAAACGCATTGATCTCCTCGGGTCCGCTCACCGAGATGTCACCGTGATTGGGATCAAAGAGCATGGAGCCGCTTTCATCGAGCCTCGCTGCAATGCCGTGATGGAAATCCTTGCGATCCTTCCGCCTCTGTCCGTTCATGCTGATGTAGAAAAAGCTACCTTTCCCCTTGATCGGCCAACTATTACAAAGCACGGTTCTACAGTTACGCAGCGAGCTGTTCTCATTGAGGAACTCTTCCATCTCTAGGAATTTGCCAATTGAGCCAGTCTTTTCGACGCCTTGCTTCTGCGCCCACATCATGTTGCGGATCCGTACAACGACCTCGCCGGCAAGCGGGTTCGTACGACCGCTCTCAGGCGCGGCACGCGTACCGGGACCAAGCCAAGCCCAGAAATCCTCGCCGCGCGAATTGAGCGCGAGCCAGTAAGCACAAAGCGCATAGCAGACACCGTCCGAGGTAGTCGTCTTCAACCAGCTAATGTATTTGTTGCCTTCCAGCGTGACCGTCTCACCGCGCTTGGCAGCGGCATCGGCCGCCTCGGCACCCGCAAGCTCTGTGGGCTCGCTTGCGTACCAGCGGATGTCCTTGGCCTGGTCGTAAGGAAAGACGATCTTGACCATCGGCGGCCTGTTCTGGCTGCGTTACGAAGGATATTATCAACCGAAGGGCGCACCCCGACAAGCCTCGCGCGTGATATGTGTGCAATCGCTGGGCTGAGAGAGAGGGCGGATGGCAACGCAGTTGATGCCGTTCCTTTGCCTGTGCGAAGCAGCCGGGACCGCCGAGGCTCGCGCCGTATTTGCTGCACCGGCCCAGGGTGTGGAGCAAAGGGCTGCTTTGCCCGATATCAGCAGCTGCTCCACTATTGGCTCGTCTGCGCATGCATGCACTCACGGGGCACGCGACGAGGGCCGAAAACTCGACGCCCATATTCTGTATCCAGGCGAGCGAGTCGTGCTGGTCCCAAGGGCCCACTCGCTAGCCGCACTTTCCCCTTCCGGGATGGCCGGCAATGAAGAAGCACCGCAGTGATTGAACTCAAGGCGCTTCTCCGCGGCATTACGGCCAATCACAAGCAGTTTCCGCTCAGCCGCGACCGCGTGCGGGTCAAGCCCCGCTATGATGCGTAGTAACACTCTAACCCGGAGGTGCAGCATGAACCGCGATGAATTCATCCAGCTGCTAAGGCATTTTGAAAATGTCTGCAGCGCAGCCCTGGCCCCACCATCTGCCGCAATTGCGTCGATCAGTAGCACCATCACGCCGGTCAGCTTCGGCACGCTCGACGTAGCCCGTACCAATGCACAGCAAAGCAGCCGGAACGACCCGATTAGATCAGCTTCGCGGAAGCCACGCCCTAATTCCGGCCTTGCCCCCCTTTCTGATGGAGATCCGGAATGGGGGAACAGAGTTAAGGACCTCGGTCACTCCATCTTTCAGTTGAGGAATAAATGCGAAGTGTTGAAAGGGGCAGTGACAAAGCCGGAAATACTGCAGGTATTCGAATTCTACGAAACAGCGCAAGCACTTGGACTACGCGCTCACGCGCCCGGACCAATGGCCTGTGTGGACAACCTGATGCTTGCGGCCAACAAACAGATGGCGCGGCTTAGCGGGTACCTAGTGCCTTGACGCACATGGACGATTCGCAGGCGCTGGGTTCTGTGCGAATCTCTCGGGATGGGCCAGACGGTAGGTGTGAGGGTGAACGCTTCGGACCGGCGTCGCCTCGGCGTGATTGCGACGGACCGCGGCCGGCGCGGCGGCGGATGGCTGCCCCGAATGCCGGAAAGCCCGGAAGATCTCGATTCGCTTCTTGTTGTGGTTGCGATTGTCGCGCGTCGTGCCTCGCGACGGTACGCGCTTTCAAGGCCTGCACTTCTTCGACCCGACGCTCGCTTCCTATCTTCAACGGTATCACGGACGATTATGCTCTGATCCGTCCGCGAGCCTGCTGCGTCCGGGATCGTTCGGGCAGGATGGGCTGACTGTGGAAAGCGGCGGGCTACTGCCACAGCGTACTCCGAAGCCGAGATGCCGCGCCCATACGGCGGGAGCCTTCTCAATCTTCCGATTGCGCCGCGCTCGGAATACGGGCCTCGCCGCCTGAACGCATTGCCAGAGGTCCGCTAGGCCCCGCGATCGATTGCACGTAGTACGAGGTGAAGAAGTCCTTATAAAAGGATTGGCTCACATATTCCATCCATTTTTCAAACTGATCAGCAGCGCCGAAGTAGAACTCGCCGAGATTCGGGTCGAAGACGCCCACGGCTCCGGTGGAATATACCCGCACCGCAATGGCATGGGCGATGATCCTGCCAAGCGCGTCTGCCTGGCAGGTTGACGCCAGGATCATAGCAAATCTAGGAGAATCCGGATCACCAGACGCCAGTGACACGCATTCGGTGACGATGCTTCCCGCGGCGTCACCGATACCTCCCCCTCGCCGCGGGCCCCACCTGAACAGCGGCTCAACAGAAAACCCATTATAGATGAGATACTGTCCTTCTTCGAACGCTGGCGTATCGTACCGGAGTTTCCAATCCCTCTTCGTTCCCGGCCCCTCAGCCGCGCGCATGACGATCATCGCGGCGAAATTTTCATTCAGCACCCCGGGGATTTTCCACATCCTCCGCCAGAATCGATCCGGATCCTTTGCCGAATCGACGATCCACTGCTCGGCCAGATAGTGGCATACCCCCTCTCTCGTTGTATCCGCGTGCTGGGTAATCGGGCGGAACGGCGGCAGACTCTGGGAAAAGTGCGCCGAACATCGCCCCCCGAAGCGCGTGGCGGAATCCTGGAATTCCGTGATGACGGCGAGGACTTCCAAGCTCTGCGAGGATGAGGGCGATCCCTCAGGGGAGCCGGAATCCGTCTCCTTCTCCTTCCCCTTCTCCTTCTCCTTCTCCGAGCCTGCGCTATAGGACACCGGGCATTCTCCAAAGGGCACTACCAAAGAGCGCCACGCTTGCAGAGCGACTATGCCAGCATGGCACGATCGGCCAATGGGTTACGATGAACGGGCGCATCGACACCCGAACCGGGAGCCGGATTTTCCGGTTCGGGATGACCCGCTCCGCTCAGTTCACCTTCATCGTGCCGAGGTTGTACTTCACGATCGCCGGGTCGCCGGAAAGCTCGGGGCTGAGGCCGGTGTACTTCACCTCGACCTCGGTGAAGTTCAGCGAAAGCGATTCCGAGGGCCGGTCCCCGCCGGATGTGACCGAATATCCACTGAGCCCGGTGTTCGTCAGCGTGTAGCGGAGGAATTCCTTCACCTCGTTCTTGCCCGTCGTGCACACCGCGATCTCCGCCTTGGTGTTCATTTCGCCGCCCAGCGCATCCTCGAGAAGCTTGCTCGAGGAGATGTCCATTTCCTTGCCGACGGTGATCTCCGATACGCTCGGATGCGATGCCTCGCGGTCCTGGGTGCTGCCCATGGCGGAGCTGATGCCGCGGCCTACGCCCCACTGGAACGATTTGAGCTCGATCCACTTGTCGTAGCCAGTGGTCGAGACCTTGCCGTCGATGCTGCCGTATTTCAGGTAAAGTGCCATGCGTACCTCCTTGCGTGGTAAACTGAACGATTTCCTAGTTGACCTGATAGCGGAATGAACCGGACGGGTCCATTCCGACGGACACCCCGCCGATCGCGGCGCCATCAGCCAATCGCGCGAGAATCTCCGCCGACATCTCCGGCAGCAGGGTACGCGAAAGGATGTTCTCGACGTTGCGCGCGCCGGCCGAGCTCTCGGTGCAGCGGCGCGCGATGGTCTCGATGAGCGCGGGCTCATAGCTGAAGCCCGCGCGATAGGAATCCTTGACCCGGCGGCGGATCCGCTCGAGCTGGAGGCCGACGATGTCGCGAATGATGCTCTCGGAAAGCGGGAAGTAGGGCACCAGCGTGACACGGCCAAGGAAGGCGGGGCGGAAATATTTCATGAGCTCCGGGCGCAGCGCCTCGGCGAGGCCGGCCGCGTCCGGTGCGGTATCCGGATCGGCGAAGAGCTTGGTGATCAGATCGGTGCCGGCGTTCGAGGTCATGATGATGACGGTGTTCTTGAAGTCGATGTCGCGGCCTTCGCCGTCCTTCATCAGCCCCTTGTCGAACACCTGGAAGAAGAT
>JBOGSL010000255.1:0-5989 GCA_050695395.1 Chloroflexota bacterium
TGAGCCGGGGTCGGGCACTCAGGAGCGGATGGACGACCGCCTGTCCCAGCTGGGGATCGTGCCCAGCGACACCATGCAACTGGGTAGTACCGAAGCGATCAAGCAAGCAGTGGCGGCGAATCTCGGCATATCCATTGCCTCGCGCTACACGGTGGAATTCGAGCTTCGCAGCGGTCGCCTCCGCGTCGCCGATGTTCCCACCCTCAACATGCGGCGCCGGCTCATGGTCCTGCATCATAGAGATAAGCGCCTCTCTCGGGCTGCAACGGCGTTCCGTCTGGTTTTGCAGGAGGTTTCCCTTCGCCAGCAAGCACGGGCAGGCGTCGCCTCGCCTGGTGGAACGCCGCTTGCACCTATGGAAGCTGGAGGAGACCAATGACCGCACATTCAATGCTTCGCGAAGAGCACGCCAATCCCGTCCCCGGAGAGAACCTGCGCAATCTCCCACTCTCGATCGAGTTCCTCTTTTACGCCGATTGCCCCTCGCATGAACGAGCCCTGAAGCTCTTGAGAGATGTGCTGGCAGACGAGGATCTGCCGGCGAACATCGCAATCCACGAGGTGACGTCGGACGCGGAGGCGGAGAAGATCCGCTTCCCCGGCTCGCCCACCATCCGGGTCAACGGCCACGACATTGAGGATAATCCGGGCGCGCCGATCGGCCTGTCATGCCGCGCTTACCGCGACGCGGGCGGCAAGCTCGGCCCATTACCGCCGAGAGAACTGATCGAACGAGCGGTGCGACAGGCCGCTCGAGACCCGCAGCTGGCCAATCCCGCCATGGACCCTCGCTAATGGCGGCCCTACAGATTGGCCAGCGCATGCCCTCGTTCAGCCTGCCCGGAACGGATGGCGAGACGTATTCGGGAGATTCTTTCGCCGATAAGCGTTTTCTCACCGTTCTATTTCTGGCGAACCACTGCCCCTACGTCTCGGCCTGGGAAGATCGCATCGTCGCGATCGCCAATGAGTTTGGGGATCGCGGCGTGGGCTTTGCCGCTTTTGGCTCGAACGACGTAGAGAGATTCCCCGCCGACGATCTGGATCACATGAAGCAGCGCTCGGCGGAAGCGGGCTACCCCTTCCCGTACCTGTTCGACAAGGACGGTGACGCGGCGCGCGCCTTCGGCGCCACGCGAACGCCGGAGGTGTTTGTCTTCGACCAGGAACGGCACCTGCAATATCACGGCGCCGTGGACAGCGATTACGAGGAAAGCTCCCACATGGACAACTACCTCAGGGAGGCTCTCGACCGGCTGCTTACCGGCCAGACCGTGCCTCTTCGCGAGACGCCGGTTGTGGGTTGCGTGATCAAGACGAGGGCTGTTACCGCGGGATAATACCCGCCAGGGAGCGCTGGGCCGATTCATCCGGAACGGGGTCCCAGGCGTCGCGGCAGAGCACCAGGGCCACCACGATTTGCTGCGAGGCTCCGCCCGCAACACCGATACCGCATCGTACCCAGGCATCATCGAATAGTTCGCGCTGGTGCCCCAGCCGGTCTCCCATCTTTACCGCAGGCCCAGCGATCAGCGCTTCCATCAACAAGCTGCGGCCGAACATCTCGGCGTATTCCTCCGGATAGTCCCAGCCTTGATCGTCGAGACCGGTGAGCACCTGGTGCGCGGCCTTATTCTCTGCTACAGCGCTAAGCTGATCATCGATTTCCAGCATTGCCATCCCGCTTTCGCGGCGTCGCTCGTTGACGGCTTCAAGCAAGCCGCTCGCAAGACTAGGCCGGATGAGTGAATTACGGCGATGGTCGGGGAGGATCTGGTAAATCAGCCAGTACGCGGCCAGGAGCACGACCAGGACAAGCATCAGAAAGAGAGACAAATCCACCTCCAGAGGCGAGCGCGCAAGTGTGAGGAGGTGGGAGTGGCGCGGCCGGTTGGGTACGAGGGTTATTCTGCCTTATTTGGGCAGCGGATGCAAGGGGGAAATGTGGGGACCGTTTGGCCCACCGATTCCCGGTGGACCAGCACTGCCACTCGCTCCTCCTCGCCGGCTCGCGGCGGGAGGTGGAGGCGGCGCTGCAGGCCCAGCCGGAGCGATAGCGGCTGGAGGGACGGCGGTGGCCGGCTCCGGTGCAACAGTGGGCACCGCGGCAGCCGGCGGGGCCTGGATGCCCGGCGCCGGCGTTGCGACTGGAGGAGACGCGCCTAGCCCAGGAACTTCGGGCGCGAGCACGGGAGGCTGGTAGATCCCGGGCGCTCCCGTGAGCTGGCAGTTCCAGCCCGAATAGGCCGTCGGGGCGGTGCAGGTAACGGGCTCGTAGCCGCGCTCCGGAACGGCACAGAGCGGAAGCTGCCCGCGAATCGATATGTCGAGGACACCGGTCGAGGGGAAGGTGCTGACGCCCGTGCGGCACTGATCGGTGCTGGTGACCTGCGGCGGTGCATGAAACGGCTGCACCGGCAGGTGCAGAATCTTGAACGCGCCCTCCATGTAGTTGTGCCAGATGGGCGCGGCTCCGGTTACGCCGATCACGTTCACCATCGGCGATCGATCCGCGTTTCCGGTCCAGACCCCGGTTACAAGCTGCGGTACATATCCCACCGTCCAATTATCGGTCCAATCGTTGGTAGTGCCGGTTTTGGCAGCAGCGGGCCGGTCCAGTTCCAGCGGACTGGTGAGTCCGAACTCGCATACCTGCGGGGTACAGCGGGCGTTGTTATCGGACAGCACATTGGTCATCTCATACGAATGAGCCGGATCCAGGACCCGATGGGGGTGGAGCGAGC
This sequence comes from Chloroflexota bacterium, assembly GCA_050695395.1. Lineage (GTDB taxonomy): Bacteria > Chloroflexota > UBA5177 > UBA5177 > UBA5177 > JBOGSL01. The sequence continues at coordinate 2,745 of JBOGSL010000255.1, forward strand.
GTGAGAAGTCGACGGGGTGATGGTGTGGACAGTCGGCGGAGCAGTAGAGCACCCGGCGGCTGCCTCGTTCCACCACCTTCCACAGGGCTACCGGCGGTACTGTTCGGCCGCGCGAGGCAAAGACGCCGTACGCGGCCGTCTCTTGCAGCAATCTCGTGCCACCGCTGAGACCGCCGAGGGTGAGTGACCAGCAGACCTGACAGTCCAGATGAGGATTGTCCTTGTAGAGATCGGTCATGCCGAAGTGATAGGCAGTAGCGGCAACATGCTTGATGCCGGTGATGTACAGCTCCAGCTTCACGGCGGGCACATTGAGCGAGTTGTCCAGCGCCTGCCGAAGCGTAACGGTGCCGTGCCACTGGTGATCGTAGTCTACCGGCACGAACCGGCCACCATCCAGCGTGTTGCCCGGATCGGGCAGATCGATGGGCGAATCGACGATGGTCGTGCCCGGGCCGACGCCTCCGTGGGTGAAAGCCCAGATGTAGTTGAAAGGCTTCATCGAGGAGCCCGGCTGGCGAGGACGCAGGGCCATGTTGATCTGGCCGGCTCGATCGTGATAATTGGCACTGCCCACCATCGCCCGAATCCAGCCGTAGTGGCCCGGCCGCAGGTCCAGCGAGACTAGCGCACCGTCGGTGACGTGATTGGTCTGGAGGTCGTTGATCTGCTGTGATACCTGCTGTTGGGCCAGATTCTGCAGCTGTGGATTCAGCGTGGTGTAGACGTCGATCCCCTTGAAGAGATAGGGTCGCAGCGACGGATTGTGGCGCAAGCGCGAGATGACGTAGTTCACAAATGCGGGATAGCGCATGGGCGGCGACGCCGCCCGGAACTCCCAATGCTGCGCCTCGCGCATGGCCGCCCGGATGACTCGCTTCGAGTGAATGAAGTGATGGCGGCGCAGCGAGGCCAGCACCACGCGCATACGATCGAGGGCCTGCGAACGATGGAGTACGGGGTCGAAGTACGAGGGCGCCTCGGGCAAACCAGCCAGAAGCGCGGCCTGGGCAAAGTCGAGCCGGCAAACCTTCTCGTGGAAGTATCGTCTCGCGGAGGCGGCGGCGCCGTACGCGAGATTGCCGTAGTTGACGCTGTTCAGATAGTAGGTGAGGATCTGCCGCTTGGAATAGTGCTTGGTCACCTCGTACGCGAGCGCTACCTCCTCCGCCTTGCGACGGATCGTCTTCTTATCGCTGAGGACGGCATTTCGCACTACCTGCTGGGTGATGGTGCTGGCGCCGGATACGATGCGTCGGTACTTCAGGTCCTGGAATGCCGCCCGCGCCATGCTGAGAAGATCGAACCCGGGGTTCGTATAGAAGGTGGCATCCTCGGTCGCGATCGTGGCGTTTTGCAGGTCGCGCGGGATGCGATCGATGTCGCCGCGGCAAGCATTGCCGCGAACATAGCGACCCTGCAACGGCTCGACGATGCGGCTGCCGTGATTCTTCGCCACATCGGGCATTTCGTAGAGCAGGTGGCCCTGCGAATCGTAGATGCGAGCATCTTCGAACGAGTAGCGGACATGAAATCGGTCGAGCGGAGGAACATGGCCCGCGAGATAGAAGCCGGCAGCCGTCGCTCCGGCGCTGGTGAGCACGACGAAGGAAAGCAGACCGATAATCATTGCCCAGCGGAGCCGGTGGGGGGGCCGCCGGGGATAGATGTGGCGATGCGCGATCTTCCAGCGCACCGTTTGCGCGCGCACAAATCACCTGCTTGAGATGAGCTACTTCCATTGTGCTCCCTACTTTTCGGAATGGCCAGCCGGCGGCTGTGCTACGGTCAAGTACCATGCATGTGGCCACGATAAGCTGGCAAGAGGTGCTGGCACGCCTGGGGCTGGCGCTGGTACTGGGATCACTGGTCGGTCTGGAGCGCGAGCGGCGCGACCGGGCGGCGGGACTTCGCACGCACGCCCTGGTGTGCCTGGGCTCCGCCCTCATCATGCTCGTCTCGGCATACGGCCTGCTCAACCTCACGGCCGATTCGCGGGTGAGTCTCGATCCATCCAGAATCGCCGCCCAGGTTGTCAGCGGCATCGGCTTTCTGGGCGCCGGCACGATCATCTTTCGCCGAGAAATAGTGCGAGGCCTCACCACGGCCGCCGGGCTCTGGGTGGTGGCCGGAGTCGGACTCGCGGTGGGCAGCGGTCTGTATCTGGCCGCGGTTGGGACCACGGTTGGAGCGCTGCTCGTGCTGGCCGCCTTCACCCGCATCGAGGCTCGATTCTTCCGCCGCCCGCAGGTATTGACGGTTCACGTCCATCCTGAAGCGGGGCAGCTACCGGCGATTCGTCACGTTTTTCAGAAGAATCAGAGCGCCATCCGCCGCATGATCATCCGCAGCAGCGGTACCGGCGGTGAGTCGATCACGGTCGAGTACGTGCCCGCATCCGACACCAACATGGAGACTCTGGTTGATGATCTGCGAGCCGTCTCAGGATTTCAAGCCATCGAACAGGTGACGGTCATCCCGGATGAGGAGGATGAGAATGACGAGCTTTCCGGCAGCGGGGTCTAGTCTTCCAGCATCCGATCGAGCCGCCCGCGCAGGCGTTCGCCAAGCGTAGGCTGGCTGCGGACCTTCACCGAGCCGGCGATGACGGAGCCGACAACGTGGATGACCGGGGCGGCTTCGCCCAGCGGTTCACCGGAGACCTGGAGTGACTTCGATCCCATGATGACGGCGGGCGCAAGATCAACCACAACGCCCTCGGGCACCACGATCTCGAGGCTTCCCATCAGGATGTACGCGTCGATTGTGCAGACCGGCGCCGCCATGGCCGCACCGCGAAGATCCAGCTTCGCGCTGCCCATGATGGCTCGCACTCTGCAGTGTTCATCCAGTCGCCACGGTCCGGTCCGCTCAGCCGACCCCATAATCGCCGTGACGGCGGGCACCGTGGGCAACACCGGCACGACTGCGGGGGCGGGCGGCAGATCCTGAACCAAGACCTGAAGCTCGCCGTGGGTGCGAGCCACCTCAACCTGAGCTATCCGGTCGGACAACTCCTCGAGGTTGATCCGCCCGTCAACGCAGGCATCTTGCAAGACGCGGCGTGTGTCCGCCCGGTCGGCGTCCGAGGCGCGACTGTCCGGTGCCGGGAGATCGGCCACGCCGCCTACTGCGTCTTGGTCTTACGTCCCCAGCCGTTGGTCTCGGCCGCGGCCGGCTTCGGTTCCTCGAAGTCCCCGGCGCGATACCGCGTCGCGCGCTCGGGGACGCAGTGAGGGCAGACG
>JBOGSL010000256.1:0-8356 GCA_050695395.1 Chloroflexota bacterium
CCCCAACAGGTCTCATGGGTGGTGGATAGCTCCTCAATATGCGCGTTCTCGTGCGCGATCTCATCCCTCCAGCGCGGATCGCGGGCGGCTACCCTGCGCTGCGATGGGATTGGCTCGGGCGCCAGGATTCGAACCTGGGATGGCGGATCCAAAGTCCGCTGCCTTACCGCTTGGCCACGCCCCACCGCGGCCAATTCTAGGCTGAGTCACGATCAACAATCAAAAGCGCGGCGCCGCGCGCGGATCGGGCCCGATAGCGGTGCCGGTTGTGGCAAGCTATGCCCTCTCGCTCACATTCGACATCGAGTCCGCTCCGCTGTATCGCGCCGCAAACATGTAGCTCGGCCCTCTGTGGCAGTGCCGCGAGCGCAGCGAGGGGCAATGTTCGTGAATCCGCACGGCGGGATGCTCCGCCGAGACGCCTCGCTTCGCTCGCGTCATGGGGACAGAGCCCCGAGCTACGGGGCCGGCCGAAACATCACCCGCACCGGCTCCTCGCGCAACCCCTGCTCACGCGACCCGAATCATCGTCCGGGGATATCGATGCAACGTCTCGACCCCATCCCTCGTGATTCGCACCGTCTCGCCAAACTGCAGGCCGATTCGCAGGTCGGGCGTCACCAGATGCGGCTGAACCGTCACCACCATGTTCTCGCGAAACACAAACGACTCGTCGTTGCCGTGATCGGTATGGCGGGTGCGAAGGATGGGTGGGTACTGATCGGCTCCGTGGAGCAGATCATCCACGATGGTGTAGCCCCGCCGATGGAGGATATCGGCCGCGTCTAGCACATCCGCGCCTGTCGCGCCGTCGCGCAGCACGCCCAGCACCGCCTCGAAGGTCTCGACGGCAGCATCGTGCAGACGAGCGTACTCGGGCGTGGGATCGCAGCCGATGGTGAAGGTGCGGTGGATTTGCGAGGCGTAGCCCCAGAAGCTGCCGCTGACTTCCGAGATAACGGTATCGCCGTTCGCGAGCGGCCGGTTGGAGAGGTACTGATGCGGCACGAACGCCCGGGGTGCATTCATGGGTGTAGAAGCGAGGTAATGGATGCCGGCATAGCCTCCTTCATGCAGGTAGGGTTGCTCGATGAGCTCCGCCAGCCGGTGCTCCGGCATCCCCGGCTCTATGCCTGCCTCGAGCGCCTCCATGGATTGATCCGTCAACTCCGCCGCCACCCGGAAGAACGCCAGCTCCTCCTCCGATCGAATGCTGCGCAAAGCTCGATACGCTCGCGTCAGATCGACAAGCGCCGCGCTTTCACGCCGGTCCAACGCCGCCGCCAAGCGGTCCCGATCCGTCGCCCGCCACGGTCCCACCAGCCCGATCCGCGGCGGCTCGGCGCCGTCTCGCTCCGCCGCGATTTCCTCGATCCGCTCGGCCACGGTCTTCATAGCATCCACCCCTGCCCAGCGCGTATCCCGGATCATCGAAAGCCTCTGCGCCAGGGGCACGTGATTGAAGAACTGCACCAGAAGCATCGGCTCCCCGGCCGCCGGCAGTAGCACAAAGCCCTCGCGCCCTCCCGGCCAGCCGCTCAGCCACAGCATCTCCTGATTGAACCGCCCCGCGCCGTAAGCCACGATGGCATCGAGTCCCTGCCGGCGCATCAGCCCGCGCATCGCCTCCCAGTGGCGTTCTATCTCCTCCTCCGAGAAGCACGGAAAGCCGGCGCGCCGCGGATACGCAGGGAGGGCCGGTTGCTGCATGGGAGATTCTAGGCGCGCCGTTCTGTCCGTGAGTGGAACGGCGCGTAGCGCCGAAGCCGTAGGCCGGCTAGCTCCTGCGCCGGCTGCCCGATAGCAACCACGCCCGCCCGCGCGTGCACACCCGCTCGCTCACGCTTCGTCCGCGGGCATTCTCGCGAGAGACGTCCGGCGTGGAGGTCGTCGGTGAGACGCGGGATGCCGGAGAAGCGATCCGTGCTATTGCCCGGCTCCCTCCGAGTGGCGTCGTGGTGGCGATCGACGTCACCGGCATATCGCCGGTAGAGTTAGTCGCCCGGCTGCGGGAGAGCAGCGCAGAGATCAAAGTGCTCGTCTTCGGCGGCGAGCCGGGATGCGAGCTAGAGATCGCGCTGGCCGGGTTGAATGTGGACAGCTTCCTGCTCTGGGAGGACGTGACACGGGAAGCCGTGATTGGTTGCCTCTATGGAGTCCTCGTCGCGGGAGTGCGTTTAGTGAGTCCGCGTGCCGTCGAGGCGGTCGTTGTCAACTCGGTCCGCCGGCTTGAACCAGGTCAACTCCATCTGCCCTTCCTTGTGAATAACGGCCTCGACCTGCGCTCTGAGTTGCGACTGTCGGGCCGCGGAGGCGGCGTAGCTGTACGCGCTTCGAGCCTGCCACATCTGATATACACCCAAGCCACTCAACAACATGGTGACCGTCAACCATGCCGGACTCAAAAGCGAGATGGCCGGCTCCTCTCGAGAGATCCACGAGAGAAGGAGTGCCAAAAGGCACACACCGAGAGCCGCCAATACCAGATGCCCGGTCGCGTTGCGCGCTGGCGGGAAAAGCTGAAAGGATGCTGCGTAGAGGGCGATCACTGATATTAGGAACGCTAGCAGCGCTCATCGTATCTTCCAGTTTGGAAGTTTCGGCACCTCGTTTACCCATCTCGTAGCCCTCGGTTCAAACAATCTCCAATCGAGTCCTCTGCGGCTGCGCGAACGGCCTCAGACGTCTGCCCTCACTCATCCACGTTGATGATCCCTTGTTGCCTCCCAAACCGGATGGCCTCGGTGCGAGAGCGAGCGCCAAGCTTAGCCATCACATTGCCCACGTGCCACTCCGCCGTGCGTGGAGTGATGCCGAGTACCTGAGCGATTTCTTTGTTGCTCTCACCTCGACTCACCAGCGTTAAGATCTCGATCTCTCGATCGGTTAAGGCATCGGGATTCGGCGCATGCGCATGTCTCTCCCGCGCCTCGATCTCGGGACTAAGGACGTGTCGACCGGAGTAGACGCTCCGTACCGCTGCAATAAGCTCGTTGCCGGAGGTGTGCTTGAGGAGATAGCCCTCAACACCCACCGCGAATAGCGCACGCACGTATTGATCGAAGTCATACGCGGTGAGGATGAGGATCTTGGTTGCCGGTAGCTCGTCGCGTAGCCGACGAGCTACCTCGACGCCGCCAAGCCCAGAGAGGCGGATGTCGAGGATGGCAACATCCGGACGGGTCTCTGCTGCTAGAGCTATCGCCTCCTCGCCGCGCTCGGTCTCGGCTACGATCTCGATGTCATTCGCCTCGGTCAACAGAGCGCGCGTGCCCTGTCGCATGAGAGTGTGGTCATCGGCAAGCAACACCCGGATCACGCCTGCCCCTCTCTTGCCGGCACCTCAACCCGAACGGTCGTTCCGTGACCTTGTGCGGACTCTACGATCAATTGGCCGCCGGCTCGCTCAAGGCGGTGCTGCAAGCTCCCGAGGCCCAAGTGCCCGTCGATCGCCAGCTGCTCCAACTGGTCTGGGACGATGAAGCCGAGTCCATCGTCCCGCACATCTAGACGGACTAAATCATGAGAAAAACTAAGCGTGAGGGAAATGCTAGAAGCACCCGCGTGTCGCAGGGCATTATTCAGCGCCTCCTGCGCGGCGCGGTAGAGCGTCAACTCAGTGGGGGATGACATCGCGCTTGGCGGCGCATGCCCGTCGATGTTGAGAGAGATGATAGCGGCGCTGCGCGATCGCAGATCGGTTACCAAAATATCAAGCGCCGCGTAGAGACCGAGATCATCCAGCGCGGCCGGCCGCATTCCCTTGGAAATGACGCGCAGTTGATCTGCCAGGCGGTGACTCAGAAGGGCAAGATCATCTACGGCTCCCAGTCGACCGTTCATACTCCGGAGTTGGCGATCCAGGTACAGCGCTGTTTGGAGGGGTTCGTCATGGAGGTCAGCCGCCAGGCCGGCACGTTCCTCTTCGTGTGCCCGTTCCAGCCGGTCATTCAGAACGCCAAGGGAACGGACCTTAAGGCGGAGATCCGCAGCAAGCTGCGCGTTACGGATGAGCGCCGCCAGATGCCCGCTGAGGGTAGCGAGCAGGTCTTGGTCCACCGCACGAAAAGGCTCCCCGTTGAGCTTGGGTCCAAGGCAGAGACAACCGACACCATGCTCCTTAAAGCACAGGGGTACAAAGAGGGCCGGGTGGGCATCTGGCTCTACGGCCACGTAGCGAACCCCCACTTCCGAAGGACGAGCCGCCTCAACGAGCGCGGCAGTTAGGCTCAAGGCGGCTGAGCCCGCAATACCGCGCATTCGCACGTTTGCCCCCTCGTAGACGAGCAGCCCCACGAACCTTAGATTCATCAATCGACAGAGCGTGTTCGGGAGCGATTCGGCCAAGTTGTCTAGCTCCCCTATCGCGGAGAGATCGCTACTGAGCTGCTGCAGCGACGTGCGGAAGTCGTAACTATCTTTGAAAATCAGCCGATCGAGCGTCACGTGCAGTCGACCGTACAACCATCGGAAGGCGGCGCCCGCCAGGAGAAGGAGGAGAGCTGTGAGCCAGAGGTCCGGAGCACGAACGCCGGCCGGCGGGAGCCGGCGGAGGACGTATGCAATGCCGCCGCAAACGACGAGCAGGCCGGTAAAGAGCAAGCCGTGGACCAGCCACCGTTGGAGGAGAGGGACGGAGAGAACGTCGTGACGCAGGATGGCATACGCGAAACTGGCCGGGAGAAGTGCCAGGGCCAGCGCCGCGTCCTCGGCCGGAATAAGCGGTTCCCAGCCAAGCAGCCGCGGCGCCATGGAAAAGATGGCAAGGGGAAGTACCGAGGCGACGGCGCCGCCGCTCAGCGTCACGAGTCCGCGGCGCAAGTTACGATCCTGTGTCCCAAAAAATCCGACGAGGAGGAGGCCTGCACCGATGATCAGGTATCCCGACACGACAGCGACGCGCAACACGGTGACACTCTGGTAGAGGGGGACCCAGACCAGTGCGGCGAGGCCAAGTCCGGCAGCGACGAGGGGAGGAACGGCGACCGCCTTGCCATATCTACTCAGATTGCGCTCTGTCGGAAACGCAAGGAAAAAACGAGCGAAGGCGAGCGCAAAGACTGGGACCGCAATGAGTTCGGCGGCAGAGGCGAGCGGATAGTCCGCATCGGCGCCTGGCGCGAGGGCGAGGCCAAATGCAGCGCTGGCGAAGAGAGCATAAGCAACTCCCGCGATGTTTGGCCGGGGCGACCGTAGCTCTATGAGAGTGCCGAACAGGAGAAACCACGGGCTAAGGACAACGAGCGCCCAGGTGGCACGGCCGCGGCGTGTAGCGCCCGCATCGACGTGTACCGTGCCGCGTGCGGTGCGAACCCGCAACTCGCCGACGCGCCGGAACCCTCCGTCGCTCCGTGTAGCTCGGTGGCCGTCCAGGGCAAGTATCTGGTCTCCCGCCCGCACGCCTCGGTCCCAGAGCAGACTGCCCGGAAGCACCCACGCCATGGACGCGGTGCCTGACGAGGACGTGGATATGGTCACGGGAAGCCGAGGAGGCAGAAGGAGCAGCGCAACGCTCGCAATCAGGATCGCACAGTAGAGCAACCCCACCGTGATGACCAGCGGCAGGCGCCGGAGACCGGCGACTGAGAGGGATTCGCGCGCCGGTGATACCGCGCAGGCAGCGGTCAATTCAATAGCCCAGTTATAAAGTGCCGACGAGGCCAGCGAGTTGCCTCTGCGCGGACTGATCAGGGGTCAGGAGCGCAATCAGATCTAGCGCGCGTCGCCGGTTTGCCTCAGCCACGACCCAGGTAAGTGCAAGCGACGCTGTCCCAACAGGTGATGCAGCGTCGGGGACAGCCTCGACTCGCCCTCCGCCGGGGGATGATCTCCGTGCGCTGTAGACGAGGGGTAGAGTCGGCCGTTGCAACTCTTCATCAGTATTGCCTTCGGTCCCCGGCATGACAGCTTTCAGATCGTTTGCAAGCTGTGCAACGACACCCACGCAGCTGCCGAACTGCGCGTACAAGGTCTGGCGGACGGACTCGGCCCCTGCGGCGAGGGCGCCGAGCTGACAGGCAGCCGCGACCAGGGAGCCGGATTTTTGCCCCGTCACCGCCAGCGACTCCGCCAGCCCGACAGTCGCCGGTTCTGGCCCACCAAGATCGGCATCCTGCCCGCCGCACGACCGTAGTGCCCAGTCTTGGAGGACCGTGGCCGCATGGGTGCCACCTGCCTGCGTGAGGGCTTGCTGAGCCAAGATGAGCAGACCCGTCGAGACGTTCAGCAGGCATGCCGAGCTAAGGGCGGCGCACAGCGAACTCGGCTCTGCGTCTTCCTCGTCGTCCAGCAGCTCTAGAGCGACCATGAAGACTTCAATCGCTGCCGCAATGGGTATCGCCTGCGTCGGGCAGCCTCCGGCTGTGATACAGCACGTGACGACGCAGCGCGTCCACCGCACGTCAGGCGACGCCGAGAGGATGCGACCGTGCACTTCAAGCGCGGAGGTCAGCGCCCGCCGATACGAGGGAGTGATAGGCGCTCGATGCAGTATTTCGCTTACATCATCTGCGACGCCGACTGCGTAAAGAGACTCACTCGTCTCCCGCGTGCCTGTCAGTACCATCCCGAGATCGCGCCATCGCGGAGCAGGGTTAAACCCTGGCTGAGGCGGTCATGCAGAGCTTCGACGGCCGACCGCTCGTGACGACCAAGTCCAAGCTCCGCCACCCGCTCGCGTAACCATGCGGTCTCGCTGCCACGATCTGCTGTGGCATCAACCACAGTCTCGACGATGCTTGCCAGGCTCATCATTTGCCTTTCCGTGGGTACAGCGCAAGTAGCTTCCACAGTGAGAAGGGACCTCCTATATCCTGAACGACCACGGCCGCGTCTGGGTGTTCGCGCCGCGGTGCTGAGCTGAGTCTACCTTACTCGTGTCAAGCCGCACCCCGTAAAAATACCGGTCTGTGAGCCGGGGTTTCTACAGGCGCGTCAAACGTGTGTACTCCTTACACTGACGTCTATGTTCCCGGACTGTCTAGGTAGGGGAAGCAAAGGATCACTCAAGTCCGGAGCATTGAGTACCACGGCGCGCCGGTTCTCACGCCGTCCCTGGCCCTGCGGTCACGGCGCGATCACGTTGCCCCGTCCACACGGCATCTACTCAATTCACCTCGAAAGGAACGTTAAGGATTATTGCAATGAGAGTAAGACACCCCCGGTATTTCATCGTTAGCATCGCTCTCCTGGCAGCTTCGATGATGAGCTCAACCACGCATGCCCAGGCAACACCGGATGCGGCGAGCCACGCGGCGCTCAGAGTCGCATTCACGAGCCTACCTGCCGGTTGGTTTGTCGCGCCCACAGGGGAATACTCCTCCGACATGTTGGCCCTGGTCAGGACGACGGGCGGCCACTCGGACCCTGTACTTGGCATAGGCTCGCTGGGCGTGCGCGACACTGGCGACGAAGCCGCTGCTGTCAATGCGGTCGCAGACGCAAACGTCGCAAAGGAGACCCAAGGCAATACTGCCGTTGTCACGCGCACGCCAACGAGAGTGGGCGGATCATACGCGATGATGCTGCAGGGTTTGCCCGGGCCGCCCAATGTACAAATTGTCGTGGCCCACGGTGGCGCCGTGTACAACATCGCCGTGCTCGGCAGTACCTCACTTCCCCCAGATGCGCAGCAGGCCCTTGCTCGCCTCCGCTTCATCCCCCGAAGCGGCCCCTTCCCCGCTGCCAATCCTCCGACCCCGGTTGCTCCACGAGGTTCCGCTGATTGGCGCCCGGTACCCCGCGCACAGGCGACAGGGCAGAGCGGTGGTGCATCGCCGTCCACCATCAACGGCAATGTGAGCATGTACGTGTTCTGGGGACAGTCCGTTAACGCTGGCTGCGGCAGCCATGGAGGCGCCCTCGCTGACAACTGTGGCGGCTACTTCTACGGGGAAGGCGACCATACGGGACAAGACTACTATGCCATTGACTGGCCCCTTTACGCCGGCAACAGCATCTTCCCTCAAACACCTTCGCCCGTGATCACTTACGCTGGGCAGACAACCAATGACGCCTACTGGGGCTATGGCAAGTGGGTAGTGCTGTCCGAAGGGTACGGCGTGGTGAGCTACTACGCGCACCTGAAGGATATTCTGGTCAGTGCTGGCGGGCACGCCGACTGGAGCTATGCCGTCGGCCATTCGGGCTGCACCGGCAACTGCTACGGTGCGCATACCCACGTGGCGTGGACGGAGAATCCAAACTGGGATTCGGGCCGGCCGTACAATGGCACGCCAGAGCCGCAGTCTCCACTATACACTTTCAGCGTCAACTACCCTGTCTACAACTCGCTCTATAAGGGTGAGATCGTAAACGGCTGGTAGCTTCGTCTGAGCGCTGCGGCGACGGTGAGGGA
>JBOGSL010000257.1:0-4678 GCA_050695395.1 Chloroflexota bacterium
CCGCCATGCTGATCGGAACTGCGATGGTATCCACGACGAGCGGCCTGCTCGAAGTTCGGCAGGGCGGCGCGGAGCCGGCGGCGCGCGCGGCAGCCCGTTTGCCGTTCTTGCTCGGTGCCGCACTCTACGCGACGACGCTTGGCCTGGTCGAGGCCGGCCAGACGAACTACCTTAGCGGGATTATTTTCCTCTATGCTCTGGGATTCTTGTCGTGGGTCGTCGCGTCTCGCTACCGACCTCATTGGCGGCTCTTCACGCGGGTCGATCTGCTCCTCCTCGGCGCCGCGGCCCTGGCAGGCATGATCCTCTATCTGCACGACATCAACTCATGGTTCTACAGCTGGATCGGGGATGAGTACGCCTTCTACAGCCAGGCCGACGGCCTTCTCCACGGGGTGTCTGCCAACGTCTTCAGCCAGGTCGGCGTCTACGGCTATCACCCCGAAGCCGACTCGGTGTACCAGGCGGGCGTCATGCTTGTCCTCGGGGCTCACGAGCTCGGGTGGAAGGCGAGCTCGGCTCTTGCCGGCGTGCTGCCGGTCTTTCCTATTTTCTTGCTAGCCCGTCTCACTTACTCGCGCTCGGCGGCGTGGCTGGCGGTCGGCATCTATCTTCCAGCGCAGCTGATCATCGCTTACGCCCACACGGGGTACAACAACCTCGACGCGCTGTTTCCGCTCATGTCGGCGCTTGCTCTTGTCGTAGCGGCCCACCAGTATCGATCCCCGTTCTACCTGTTTCTCGCCGGAGTGGCTGCGGGGTTCGGCTGGTACACCTTCTACACCGCTCGCTTCGCCATCATTCTGCTGGCCCTCAGCGTCCTGGTTTGGCGAAGCTCCTGGCGCCGCGACGCCGGCTTCATTGTGGCCGGCTTCGCACTGAGTCTCTTGCCCTTCGTTCTGGTGAACGGTACCCGCTTCATGTCGGGCATACTGGGCGAAAGTGCGATCACGGGGCATGCCCACCCTATTCCGATTAGCAGCCTTCTTGCGCAGAACTTTCTGCGCTCGCTGTTCGCGTTTTTCTACTCAAACCAGATCGACAATCACTGGGTGGTCGGGGCCATGTTCGATCGGGCTTCGGCTCTCTTCCTGCTCATCGGGTTGGCGACGCTCCTCACGCGACGGAGCAGGAGAGACATCTTCGTTGTGCTTTGCCTGACGGTGCTCGTCTTCGGCACCGTCATGACGTTCTACAATCCCTCCATCCCCACGACTCGGATCAACATCGCGCTTCCTCTGGCCGCGGTAGTCGCGGGCTTCGGCGCAGCCCGGCTCATCGGATTCGTTGAGGATATGGTGAAGCTGCCGAACTGGGGGCGGATGGGGCTGGCGATCGTCGCCGTGGCGATCGTAGCGGCTCTCAACTTCAATAACTTCTACCGAGTCGTTCCGTCCCTGGTGCAGGCGACACCGACCGCCCTGGAAATGAAGGTGATCCTGGCCCACCCTCGCGCCACTGTACTGGTTGCCCCGGACCTGGCCTCGCTGACCCTGGACGACCCGCTGGAAGTCTACGACATGCCGCCCCAACACGTTGCCCAGGCGTTCGTGTGGACAGAAGCGCTGCCCGGCATTGAGACTGCGGGAGACAGGCCTGTTGAGATTCTGTCGGCCGGCACGTTGCCCACGGCCCTACCGGGGAGACGCAGCCTCGTCTGGGACAGCTCGCATCTCACCGAGTTGCGGTCGGCCTACTCGAAACGCTGGAGCCAGGCGGAAAAACGGCGCGTGATTCGCTGGATTAAGCGTCAGGAGAGCTAGCCGACCAAGGAAAGAATGCCCGGGTAGGGCATCCCGTTCCAGGCGGCGCCAAGACCACAGAGCACCATCAAACCCAGCCAGAGAGCGACGTTGGGAACGCCGACATGATGTCGTCGGGGCGGGTGGTGGCCGCGAATGACTTCCAGGTCGAGGTGGGCTATCCAGAGCAATCCCAGCGCGGTGAATGTGACGATGCTCACCCAGGCCGAGGCCGCGGGCAAGTAGGGCAGCAGGAAGTCGTGCGAGATCGAATGGCTGCCGAGCAAGGCGAGGGAAAGCAGGCGCACCAGGATCGCCACCACCGCGGTGAGACTGAGGAGAATCCGACCGCGCCGCAATGCTCCGTATGCCGAACCGCCACGTCGGACCCACCACGCTCCGGCGCTCAACACGGCGAGCAGGACCGATCCGCTGATCACGAAGTGCATCATGAGCGCGTATTGACCCTTAAGACCGGCGATCTGACTGCGCAGCAAAAATCCGAGGGTAAGCGGTGTCGCCGCCCAGAGCAGCGATGCGGGTACGGCGCCCATGATGAAATCGCGGAAACGAATGCGGATCAGCCCGGTGGTGATTGAGGCGTATAACCGGAACATCGGGATCAGTCGGGTGACAAAGACGACAAGCGAGTCGCGGCCTCCGAGCCTCGCTCGCCAGCGGTCCATGACCTCCTCCTGCTTGCGATCGTCCCCCTGGATCTTCTTGAGCATCCGCAGCAGCAGCTTATTGCCACCCGACCGAGAAGCCAGGTGGATCGAACTTGTGCCGAGGATATCGACCATCCCGCAGAACAGGATGGCGCCAACCAGAGCGAGACTGGAGTGGATCACCTGGCTGCCCGCGATGAGCAAAGCGATCTCGCCTGGTATCAACGTCGGAACGCCGATCTCGCCCGTATAGATAATCAGGGCGACAATCAGCAGGCCGTACTGAGCGATGAGGGCCGGCATCACCGTGGCGACTCGCTCGATCCGATACGCATGGCGGAGCAATTGGCAAGACCGGGGCCGCGCCGAGGGGCAAGGCAGGAAGCAACGAACTGAAGCGGAGACGCCGGGAAAGCCATCGCCCGAAGTGTACCAGGTTGCAGATGCAACCGTATTTGGAGAGGTGTCTCTGTCACCGAGCCAGCGTACCCGGCCGGCCGGGCGTGCAACAGGACCATTTGTCTCGGCCCGCGGGGGGTGAAAAGTCACTCTCCGGGTAACGATACCGGCTCGCGCCTCGGCTATCCGCCTGCGGAAGTGGCGGTTCCTTGGCACGAAGCTGGCGCGCGTTGATTCAAACCACGGAGTTCCACTATGGAGCGGGAATGAAAGAAAGAACCGGGGAATCGCACATGGCGACTCCCCGGTCGAAGCGCGCTAGCGCGAACTAGAGGTTGACGTTCGAGATGAACGTTCCCCAGTTGGCCAGCTGCGTTCGCGGGTCGTTGGGAATGTACTCGTTGGCGAGCCAAATGCTCTTACCGCTAGGGTCGGCAATAGCCGCCGAGTAGTCCCCCCATCGGCCGATCCCCGCACCGCCCTCAGCGGGGTAGCCGGAGAAGCCGTCATCCGGCAGTTGGCCGGCGGCTCCCAGGTGGATCGGGCTAGACACGCCGTTAACGCCGACGTTGACGTACGCGGTGCTGGGGTAGTAGCTCGGGCCGGACAGACTAAAGCCCATCACTCCGTTACCCCTGTCATTCACCCCGATGGATGGGAAGAAGACGTCAGTGCCGCCGTTCACCGACACGTAACCCTGATTCTCGATCGAAGATGTCTCGGGGTTGACGATGAAGTAGGCGACGCCGATGCCCTGCACGCCGTTCTGGTTGACGGTCGCAGTGTTGACGGCGGACCATAGCAGACCATCCGCGTAGACAACCTGGTTCATGCGGTCGTCATTCGCGGCGATCTCCTCGGGAACCGAATTTTGGCCCGGAAGCGACTTTTCGAGCGGGCGCGGACCCGAGTTTTGCTTGACGCCGAAGTTGAAGTCGCCGCCCATGCCATACGTCTCACTCGTGGTGATGGTGTGGCTGAACGAGAGAGCGCTCGGATCGGTGGCCAAGTCGCTGGTGTTGGTCATCGCCCAGGTGATGATCCGGTTGTCGACGTAGCCGGTGAACTCGGTACCGCTCAGGAAGTCCTCGGTGCCGCCATTAGCCGTGTCGAAGTTGCTCGTCGGCACCTCGGCCGGCTGGATCGAGTAGCTCGCCCCGCCGGGGTACTGGCCGTCGGGGATGTCGCCGCCCTGGAAGTGAACGAGAGGGACAGTGCCGGCGCCGCTCTCGAGCAGGCCCTTCGACATTCCGTACACCTGCGCACCGTTGAAGCCGGCGTTGAACAGCGGGTATTCGTTGGTGCTGATGTACGCGCCGTAGGCGTCAACACCCAGCAGAGGCTGATCACCGAAGCACGGGCAGCCGGGGTGCGAGGGAGTTCCCTGCGTGCCGTCGTCCCGCACATCGAACTGGTAGAGGTTGTAACCCCCTGTTGGATCGCTCGTCTGGCTCACCGCGACCAGCTCGTTGGCATCGCCCGTGTAGGCGTCGGTGCTAGGATCCACTCCAAATTCGAGCTCGCTGACGAACCAGCGGCTCGTCGAGCTGTCGTAGTAGCAGCGCGGATCGCTGATGAACGGACCGTAGACGTAAGCCGGCGCAGCGCGGCGGTCGATTTCAGGAGCCAGGTGAAAGAACTGTCTCATCGCGGCGGCCGGCTCGATCACATTACCGTTGGCATCGTACTCCGCCAGTGCGTTGTTGACCGTCTCCATGACGTCCGTGCCGTCGGTGCACAAACCCTGATCCGGGGGCTCGAGGGAGAACTGGGTGGTGGTGTAATCCCCGGTTCCCGCGTTGTGCTGCTGGAGGTGATTGCGGGCATCGACTCCCGAAAAACCGGGATCCGAGGTGGTGATGCTGGTCC
>JBOGSL010000258.1:0-6187 GCA_050695395.1 Chloroflexota bacterium
GCTCTGGCCTGTATCTGAGTTGCCGGAACTTTCAGCGTCAAACAACTGCTGAATGTTACCGGTGCAACGCAAGTACGCGGAGTAGCTCTGCGAGCAGTCGTTACCGGTGCCGGTGGGATTGATATTGCAGAGGTCGCTGCCCGCCCAGGTTCCCTGGGCGCTTTCCAAATTGGTGATCTGCTGCGGAGATTGCCCGGCCGGATAGACCTCCGCGATGTTGAAGTCGGTCACCGGCGGTTCGAGGCCGCCGCCGTCGTTGTCAGTGACGGTGATCGAGTAAGCGTACAGCCCTCCGTGAGTGTAGGTGTGACTGCCGAAAATGTCGCCGGAACTGGGGACTCCGAAAGAGTAGACGAGGAAGAGATCGCCGTTCGGGTTAGTACACCCGTTGCTGCAGGAGCTGGATGTGCCGTCGCCCCAGTTCACGGTGATCGAGAATTCTGACCCAGGCGACCCGTCGAAGTCTTCGATAGAGGCAAAGTCCCTGCTGTACGCTTGGCCAACAGTCGAGATTAGCGGACCGCTGCTCAGCCTAACGTCGCCATTCCCGTTGTAGGCCGTGTTCGCGCGAATGGCCGATGAACCTATCAAATCCTGTTGGAAGATAACGGCTCCGCTCTCCGACGGTGACGAAGCGCCGCCTCGCGCCAGTGCCGAGCCGGCGGGAAATGCCACCAGCGCCAGAACAACAGCCACGAGTGTGATCGACCGGTACATCATGAATCCCTCCACCCTGGACTACCGGCCAGCTGACCGGCGGCCATCGACACGGCGCGGACTTCGCGCGCCTGGTACCAGTACCTTACCATCAGTTCGACCACACGTCAATATGAAGGCAAGATGAATTTTGGCAGGAGTCAGAGAGATTTCACCAGTGTTGACCGGCGTGATCCTGACCCGGCAGAAACCAGCGGCTGATGACGATCTGCCGATCGGTGAAGAAATCTACCGCGTCTCGCCCCTGACCGTGCTGCGTCCCAAAGAAAGAGTCTCGCGCGCCGCCGAAAGGGAAATAGGCCATGGGAGCTGCGACGCCGATGTTCACGCCGATGTTGCCGACGTCCAGACTTCGTTGAAACTGGCGAGCCCAGCCTCCATCCCGGGTGAAGATGCTGGCGGCATTGCCGTAGGGGCTCCGATTGATGAACCGCAGGGCTTGGTCCAGGTCCTGGGCGGGCATCATGGCCAACACCGGACCGAAGATCTCGTCCTGAGCCAGACGCATCTCCGGCCGGACCCGATCGAAGAGGGTGGGCTGCACCCAGTTGCCACCTTCGAGGCCTGGCGGAGCATCGAAGTCCACGCCACCGGCAACGAGCTCGGCGCCCTCTGCCTGTCCTCGCTCGATCGCCGTCTGGATACGCTCTCGCGCCGCGGGTGAGATTACCGGTCCCATGGTCACGTGCTCGTCCAGCCCGCTGCCTACTCGTATCTGCCGCATCGCCTCGACCAGCCCCTCCCGCAGCGGTTGGTGGACATCGCCCACCGGCACGACCACCGAGCCCGCCAGGCATCGCTGGCCGGTGGATCCGAAGGCGGCGTTGATGATGTTCGGCACGGTCTTTTCCATCACGGCATCCGGCATCACCACGAGCACGTTCTTTGCGCCGCCCGCGGCCTGCACCCGCTTGCCATTCGCCGCGGCCCGCGCATAGATCTGCCTCGCTACCGACGTCGAGCCGACAAAGGAGATGCCGCGGATCAAGGGATGATCGAGCAGCGCCTCGACCGTTTCCCGCCCGCCGTTCACCAGATTGACCACGCCGTCCGGGAGACTGAGCTGATCGAGGAGGCGGAAGACCATCTGCTGGCTGAGCGGCACCTGCTCGGAGGGTTTGAGGATGAAGGTATTCCCCGTGGCGATGGCGTAGGGCAGAAACCAGAACGGCACCATCATCGGGAAATTAAACGGGGCGACTGCGGCGAAGACGCCAAGCGGGCGGCGTACTGCACGCTCGTCGATATCGCGCCCGGCGCCATTATCGAGACCGAACCCCATCATCAGGCTCGGCATGCCGCTAGCCACCTCGATGTTCTCGATCGCGCGCTCGACCGCGCTTCGTGCGTCGGCCAGCGTCTTGCCGTGCTCGGCGGTGATCAACCGGGCAAGCTCTTCAGACTCGGCGATCACCAGATCTCTCAGCTCAAAGAGATAGCGCGCCCGATCGATGGGCGGGACATGCTGCCAGGAGTTGTATGCGGCATGGGCGGCGCCGGCCGCAGCATCAACCGCGGCCGCGCCCGAGAGCGGCACCCGGGCGAGGATTTCACCGGTGGCGGGGTTCGTAACGGGGAGGGTGCCGGCGCCGGCCGGCGCCTGGGCCCAGCGACCGTCGATGTAGTTTTCAAGGGTTTTGATTTTTGTTTGCGGTTCGGCGGTTTGCACGCGAGCCTCCTGGCGGGAGTTGGCTACTCTCACCATAAGCCTCCCGAGCGTGTTCGTGCGCGAAGGCGCGCAGGGCCGGATTGTCGCGATCGTGTTCGCTGACGAAGCTTGGGCGCGGGTGCTTGCGGGCACGGGCGAGCGTGGTTGGCATCCGGCAGCCGCCGCAGCAGCTAGCTGGTCGAGTGCTGCTGGCGGGCGCGTACGCCAGGCGCTAGTGTGGTTGCTATCGGGCAGCCGGCGCAGGAGCTAGCCGGCCTACGGCCGGCGCTGCGCGCCCGTCGGGTCCCGCTCTACGAATACAGGGGATCTGACCTGTTTCCGGTCCCATCACGTATCGCGCTTAGAATCGTCTCGGCGTCGAGGGGCATGGCGGTAATGTGGACGTTCCAGGGGGACAGGGCGTCTTCCACGGCACGGGCCATGAGGGCGGCGACGGGGATCACACCGGCTTCGCCGGCTCCTTTGATACCGAGCGGATTGAGCGGAGATGGCGTCTCGAGGTGGTGGCACTCGATACCGGGTACTTCCGGAGCCCCGGGGACCAGATAGTCCATCCAACTCGAAGCCAGGGGCTGGCCGGATTCATCGTACACGCATCGTTCGAAGAAGGATCCCCCGATGCCCTGCGCAACGCCGCCGCGAATCTGCCCTTCCACAATGAGCGGATTGATCACCCGTCCGCAGTCGTGCACGGCCACATAGCGTAGGATCTTCACTCGGCCCGTGTCCACGTCGACCTCGACGATCGCCGCGTGGCTGCCGCTGGCGAAGGTCGCCTGGGGCGGATTGAAGTACTGTCTCGCCTCCAGGCCCGGGGCGGCGTACGCCTTGCCGTTCTGCTCACGCGGTCGCTGGGCGAGCAGAGCCAGCGCCTCGCCGGCCTGCTTGCCGTACGCGTAGCGGATCGGATTGGCAGCCACGGCCAGCTCCCAGAGCGAGAGCCCGCGATCGGGCGTGCCTCGGACGAAGACACGTCCCTCGGCCAGCTCGAGGTCATCGGGGTGCACCTCGAGCAACTCACCCGCCAGCTCGACGGTCTGACGCCGTACGTCGCGCGCTGCAGCCCCGACAGCATTTCCCGTCACCACGGCAGACCGGCTGGCGTACGTTCCCGAGCCCCAGCTCATTCCCTGCGAGTCGCCCGTAGTTATGGCAACTTGCGAGGGCTCTACACCCAGCTCGTCCGCCACCAGTTGGGCAAAGCTGGTCTGATGTCCCTGACCCTGGGTTCCGACGCACGTATTCACGGTCACGCGCTCGGCCACTCCGTCGATGTTGAGATGCGCGCCCTCGTAGGGTCCTATGCCGGTGCCTTCTACATAGGAAGCCATCCCCAACCCGATATACCGTCCCTCCGACCTCAACCGGCGCTGCTCCTCGGCGAAGCCGGCGTAGCCGATCTGCTCCAGGGCGAGGTCGAAGCCGCCTGCGTAGTTGCCGCTGTCGTACCGGGTGGGGCGTCCATCCTGGAAGGTAAGCCCGACATCCCAGGGGAACTCATCGGGCTGGATCAAATTGCGGCGCCGCAGCTCGGCGCGATCCATCCCCAAACGATCGGCGGCGGCATCCAGCAAGCGCTCGATCACGAAGCACCCCTGCGGGCGACCCGCGCCGCGGTACGGAGACACGGTCACGCGGTTCGTATAGACGGCGTGCGCTTCGGAGTAGTAGTTGCGAATGCGGTATGGGCCGGGAAGCTGGGTCGCCGTGATGACGGGCACGATGATGCCATACGGCGTATAGGCGCCGGCGTCGTGCCAGAACACGTCGCGGACTCCCAGAATGCGACCGTGGGAATCGAGGGCAATCGCAGCGCGATGGATCTGGCCGCGTTCCTGGTTGGAGGAGATGAGATTCTCCTGCCGGCCTTCGACCCATTTCACGGGGCGTCCGAGACGCATGGCGGCGAACGGAACCAGCACTTCCTCGGGATAGAACATCATGATTTTCTGCCCGAAGCCACCGCCCACATCGGGCGCGATCACGCGGATCGAGTCGTTCGGTAAACCAAAGAGGGCGGCCAGCCCGTTGCGAATCGGCAGCGGCGCCTGCGTGGAATCCCAGACGGTGAGGCGCGCGTCCGCGGCATCCCAGCGCGCCGCCACGGCACGAGTCTCAAGGGGCTGCGCCGAGCCGCGTTCAATGGAGAGCTCGAGCTCGACCACCAAGGCAGCCTGAGCGAAGAACGAATCGGGGTCGCCGTTTTGCTGGATCAGGCAGGCGGCCTCGTTGTCCGGGACATCGGCATGGACCAGCGGGGCGTCCAGAGCGATGGCCTGTTCGAGACTCGCGGCGACGGGCAGCGATTCGTATTCGACCTCAACCAGGGCCGCGGCATCTTGTGCGGAGCCACGGTCTTCGGCAATAACCATGGCGACGGCCTCGCCGACGTAGTTGACCAGCCCCTCCGCCAGAGGAGGCTGCGTGCGAGGGTGCCGCAGCGCTTCGTGCGGCACCAGAAGCGGCGAGGGGCGATTCAGCTCGCCGAGATCGGTGGCGGTATAGACGGCAATCACGTGCGGGGCGGACCGAGCGGCGTCAGTCTGGATCGAGCGGACGACGGCGTGAGCCAGTGGGCTGCGGACGATGGCCGCGTGCAAGACCGCCGGCAGGGGGATATCGTCGACGAAGCGGCCCTCCCCCTGAAGAAAGCGGCGATCCTCGATACGCCGCATCGGCTGCCCGAACCAGGGGGATTTCATGGGACAAGAATAGAGGATGGAGGGGTCCAGCCGCGCGAAGAGCTAGAAATCGTCTCCTTCGTCCCCTCGGCCTCACTCCCAGCGGAAGCGGCGGCCGCCGACGAGAAGAGCTCCCACGCCCCAGGCCAGGACGATAGGCAGATCCATGCCGGTGCTGCCGAGGCCATGGCCAAACGTCCGAAGCATCGCGATCCATGAAGTGGTGCTGCTGCAGGCCCTGCAAGGTGGCAAGAAGCTCCACGGCAAGCTGCTCCGACGTCGATGCGCTCGCTCGGCCCCGACCGGAGGTGGCGGTGGTGATACGCTGGCACCAGGACCTGCACGACTCGCGCCAAAACGATCGAAGGCTTCGCCCATGCCCATGCAGGAACAAGCGATGACCACCTACGTAGCTTTGTGGAACGCGACCGATGAGAAGGAGCGCCGCCAGCTTGCCGAGGACGCACTGACCGAGGACGCGGTGATCATCTATCCCGGGGTTGCAGCCCACGGACGCGACGAAGTCGTGGCGGCTCTGAGTGACTTCCGTGAACGGTTTCCGGGAGCACGCTTCGACAAGTCAAGCGGGGTGGAGCAGCATCACGGCTGGCTCCGGGCCTCTTGGCGCATGCGTCAGGCGGACGGGAGTGTGCGCTTGGACGGTGAGGACGTGGCGGAGCTCACTGACGATGGTCGCCTGTGTCGGGTGCTTGGCTTTCACAATCCCCTGCCCCAGAATGCCTAGCTGGGCCGATCATCTTCCGGGTGTGCATGAACTAGTGGTCTGTTCAGAAAGCTTTGCTGCATTCTTAGATTCATGCTCACCGGGGCAGGGGTGTATGCTACCCCTGACCCGCCGCTCATGACCTACGAGTAGCGGCGGAATCTCTTCACGAGTGGGATCGCCCTCGATAGGCCCGCGGCCTGTTGGTTCGGTAATACGCGGGACCGCGCCAGTGCCTGGAAATAGTGACGAATCCGTGAGCATTCTCCAGCCTCGAACGATCCCGAGAGCCGTGCCGGAGCGGTACCGGACCCAAATCGAGGGTCTGATTTCGACAGTGCTGGACGGCAGAGGCGACTCCGCTCAGGCGCTGCGGCTGGCTGCAATGCAGCGAGC
>JBOGSL010000259.1:0-1893 GCA_050695395.1 Chloroflexota bacterium
GCAGAGAGACGAGCGACGGCAATCTGGGAAGGAAGCCTCACCGGCGGGCACGGCACGATATCAACACAGAGCGGCGTGCTGAAGAACTCGCCCGTTACCTGGGCTTCGCGAGTGGAAGCCCCGGAAGGCAAGACCAGCCCGGAGGAGCTGCTCGCGGCGGCGCAAGCAGAGTGCTACGCGATGGTCCTGGCGCACCTGCTGGGACAGCAAGGCAAGACGCCGGAGCGGATCGACGTGTCGGCGACCGCGACGGTAGAGCAGCAGAGCGGCGGACTCAAGATCACCGAGATGTACTTGCAAGCTGAGGCGCAGGTTCAGGGGATGAATCAGAACGATTTCCAGCAGCTGGCTGAGGAGGGCGAGCGCAGCTGCCCCATCAGCAACGCGCTGCGCGGCAACGTGAAATCTATCGTGAAGGCGCAGTTACACACGTAGCGGGTTTGCCACTCGGCTGCTTTCGTGAACCTCTCGCTCTCGGTCGAGGACGCCCGGCGTTTCCTGGTTAACTACCACTTCCACCCTCAAACCATCCCGGCTGTGTTCGACCATCTGGGCACGGTACAGTACGATCCGCTGAATCCGATCGGCCAGAATCACGATCTGGTTCTCCAGGCCCGTGTACCCGGCTACCGGGTCGGAGACTGGCAGACCTACGTCTACGAGCAACGCCAGGCCTACGATGCCTGGGACAAGCAGGCTTGTCTGGTGCCGATGTCCGACTGGCCCTTCCGCGCACTCGGTCGAAAACACTACCGAACGTGGCACGACCACGGCGTGCTGGACCAGCATCCCGGGGCCGCAGCTGCCGCCCTCGCCGAGCTCGAACGCCGCGGTCCGCTGTCGTCCATAGACTTCGAGGATCGCTCGCGAATCCTCGACGGACATTCGTGGCTGGGCCCGACGCGCATCAAGCGGATCCTTCGGGCCTTGGCGGCGGATGGGACGCTCGTCACACATCATCGCGAAGGCAACCGCCATTACTTCGACGTGGCGGAGCGCGTCATCCCGGCCAGGTATTTCCAGACCGAGCCGCTATGTGATCTGGCCGCGTATCATCGGTGGATCGTTCTGCGCCGGCACCAGGCGGCGGGCATGTTGCGGCCCGGCTCGGATCAATCCATCTGGTCGTCCTGCGGCGACAAGGCTGCACGGTTGAAAGCCATCTCCGAGCTGGTTGAAGCGGGGGACCTCGTCGAGGCAAGAGTCGGTGAAAAGCGGGCGGCGTACCATCTCCCGGCCTCATCACTGGATTTCCTCTCAGCTCGCGAGTCCGCTCCGACGATGCGCTTTCTCGCGCCGCTCGATCACCTCCTCTGGGATCGTCGCCAGCTGTCGGCGGTCTTCGGATTCGACTACGCCTGGGAGGTCTACAAGCCCGAGCGGGCCCGCCAGTATGGGTACTACGTCATCCCCGTTCTGTACGGCGATCGCTTTGTCGCCAGATTCGAATCGAAGCTGGAGGGCGGCACCTGGCGGTTGATCAATTGGTGGTGGGAGTCTAATGTGAAGCCGGATGCCGAGATGCTGGACGCGCTGGCGGAAGCGGCTCGTCGCTTCCGCGAGTATCTGGGAGCCGACCGCATCGCCGTGCCGGTGGGAGCAACGGGTGCCGTTTGGGCCGGCCTCGCCAGCGCCGGATAGAACGGAGACAGAAGTAGCTAAGGGCCATGACAAGGCAGCGATGGTGCTGAAGTTCAGATAGGTGCTAGACAGTTGACGGAGGGATGAGGCAGCAATAGCAAGGGACCCGACCGAGTGCGAAGATCAAGTGTTCAAATCCCACGCACCGGAGGAGGTCCCCTATGGCGAAGTATACGCGGCATGGTCGTCCCACCGGCGTCCCGATGCACTACGGCTACATCGAGCCGAAACGGGCCCGGCGCCAACCGGTGT
>JBOGSL010000260.1:0-1678 GCA_050695395.1 Chloroflexota bacterium
ACTACAACCTGAAGTCGAGCACGGCCCAACTACTTCATCAGCGAGGCCAGCGCCTCACAGGCGCGCTCGGGAAGCTTCAAGTACCGATGGTCGATACGTGGATGCTCCGCGAAGCGATATCAACGGGAAGTCAGTTCGAGCAGAGCAAGCTCAAGACTCTTCTACTGCGGTTCTTCCGGTACGCGAAGTCGACCGGGATGTATCCCTCGCATCTGGGTAATCCGGTCGATGATCTGTTCGTCGACTCCTTGCCTCGCAAGCGCCGTCAGCGAATGACGATCGAGCAGTTCAACGCCATCTATTCAGTCGCGCCGCAATGGCTGCGATGGTTGATGAGGCTGGCCTTCCATTGGCCCTGAGGCGCGTCGACCTCGTCAGCCTCCGCTTTGACGACGTGGCAGGGGACAGGATCATCAGTCCGATCCGCAAGACGGACTCTGAAGCTCGCGACATGGAGGCAACGAGTGTCGACTTTCCGATCCACCCGGACGTGCGCAAAGTCCTGATGGAGGCGCGGCGCTCGAGCCTGCGAGTCGGCCGCTGTCCTTTTGTCGTGCACCGGGAACCGGATCGGCGAACGGGGCGTGCCGCCGGCGCGCTGCAGGGAGGCCGCATGGAGCACCCCGCTCAGGTGCTTCCCGATTACGCATCGAAGGCATTCTACAAAGCCCTGGATCTGGCCCGCGATCAGACCCGCCTGTTCGAGGGCATGAGCGTGCGGCAAATGCCGACCTTGCACGAAATCCGGGCGCTGTCCTCACACCTCTACGCGACTGCCGGTTACGAAGTGGCTGCGGTTCAAGAGCTGATGGCGCACACGGACCCGGACATGACGCGGGCCTATCAAAAGGACCGCGCCCGGAAAGTGCTGCGTGTCGAGATGATGCTTCCCTACTGCGTGCCGCAGCCGCAGCCCGACAATGCCGTCAGGGAGAAGCGCGCCGTCTATCGCGTGGGTGCCCCGCCGCGGGGTCAGGAAAAATTTCCTGAGAATTCCCTGACCGAAAATCGCGTTGCCGCGTAAGTCTTTGTACGGAAAGGAATTCTGGAGCGGGAAACGAGGCTCGAACTCGCGACCTCAACCTTGGCAAGGTTGCGCTCTACCAACTGAGCTATTCCCGCGTCCCGAGTGAGGCACGGCATTGTAAGTGCCGGTCCTGCGAAGTCAAGGCAGCGGCACCGTGACAGAAAATTGTGCGCTCAGCGCCTGAGCTCCGGCCACGCGGCCCGCAGATAGGCCACCATGGACACCAGCGTCGCGGCCGCAGCGATCACGGTGAGCACCACCCCGATCCGATAGATCGGAAGGCCGAGAATCGACCAGCGGTAGAGCATCATCGACAGGCCCACGATCTGCAGGATGGTCTTGATCTTCCCGAGCTGGGAGACGGCCACCTTGCGCCGCTGGCCGATCTCCGCCATCCACTCGCGCAGCGCCGAGATCGTGATCTCGCGGCCGATGATGACGACGGCCGTGAGCACGATGAGCGCCCTCGTGTCCTTGCTCACGATGAGGACGAGCGCCACGGCCACGATCAGCTTGTCGGCCACAGGATCGAGAAAGGCGCCGAGGCGCGAAGTCTGCCCGAGGCGGCGCGCGAAGTAGCCGTCGAGCGAGTCCGTGATGCCCGCGGCGACGAAAACCAGTCCCGCGACAGGACTCGACCAGTAGTAGGGC
>JBOGSL010000261.1:0-3278 GCA_050695395.1 Chloroflexota bacterium
CTCTGTACGTCTTCCGCAACGCCGCTATTCCATCGGCGGCGGCGCGGCGGGCTGCATCGGTGCTTCCTCCGAGTAGCGCTGCTACGTGCGCGTGGGGTAGGCCGGCCAGATAGTGGTAGGTCACGGCCAGGCGCTGCTTGGGAGGAAGCTCTGCCAGGGCTTCCCAGAGCTCCTGATCGGGCTCACGTGGAATGCCGATGGTGGATTGCCGCTCCGGTAGCTTCTCGCCGGTGACCGGCGCGCGTTGCCTCGCCCGGATACCATCGATCGCTTTGCGATGAGCGATCGTGACCAGCCATGCCTCAACATTCGCGTCCTCTGGCAGGTCCGGGTAGGCCCGCAGCGCCGCCAGAAACGTGTCAGACCAGGCATCCTCGCAATCCGATGGTCCAAGTGCCGCCCGGCAGACGCGCAGCACCGCGGCTCCGTGCTCCTCCACCACCCGCTCGAACGGCTTCTTCAAGCGTCCACCTCCTACTAAGGTAGACGGTGCAAGCCGATGGAATGTGAGAAAACCTGCTCCATCCTCGAGTGGCCGGTGCCGGCTTCCTCTTCGCCGGCGTCGGGCTGTCCCCGAAGCTGCCAGACGGCGGCCGTCGCCAGCAAGGCGCCGACACCGGGGCCGACCAGGTAGATCCAGACAGAAGCGAGCTGGCCGCTCAGCAACGCCGGCCCGAGCGATCGAGCCGGATTCATGGAGGCGCCGCTGATCGGCCGGCGAAGAGACCGTCGAGAGCGATAGTGCCACCCACCGCGAGGGCCGCGCTCGATCCGAGCAGCCGGCGGCCGGCGGCCGTGCCGAGCACAACGAAGACCAGGAGGAACGAGACGATCATCTCGATCACCAGAGGTTGCGATATGCCGCTACGCGGCACCGTCGCACCGACATGGTCGACCGAGCCGAAGAGCAGATACAGCAGCCCGGCAGCGAGAATGGCGCCCGCGATCTGCACCAGCCAGTAGGCGGGCACATCGCGCCAGGGAAACGCTCGCCTGGCGGCGAAGGCCAGCGTGATAGCGGGATTGAGATGCGCCCCGGAGATGTCACCGATGGAGTAGATCATGGCCATGACGAGCAGCCCCGGTGCTATTAGAGCCGCTTGCGGGCTTATCATGCCCCAGTGGATCGTGGCAACCATCGCGGCTCCGGCTGCGATCAACGTCACAGCCGCCATACCGATCAGCTCGGCCAGGAGTGCCTGGAGCTTCTCGACGCGCTCGTGGTCTATCCCTCGTCTCCAACCCGAGCGAAGACGACGTTTCCCCCTTCCTCCCAGGGCAGGTCTTCCTCGATCGGCCGGAAGCCTCGCTCTCCCAGCCATTCACGCAGCTCCTGATAGAGTGCCGCACCGGCGTACAACTCCCGGAGATTCACCTCGGTGTGGATCACTCGGACGTGCTCGAGCACGTTCGTCGCTGCCTGAAGCACTTGCAGCTCCAACCCTTGCAGGTCGAGCCAGAGCGCATCGACCCGAATGACGGTATTCTGGGTCGCCCATGTATCGAGCGTCGTAGTGGGAACAGCCGCGGACTCCTCAAAGGTGATGCGAGGGTAGTAGCGCAGGTGCTCCTTCGGCTGGAGCAGCGAGCTCGAGCCGTCCGAGGCGCCGGAGCTAACGAATATGCCGGCTCGACCGATGCCGCCCGACAGAGCGAGCTGGAAGGTCGTGACGTTCGCCAGATGTTTGGATCGCGAACTCAGCTGCTGGTAGACAGCTTCCACGGGCTCGAACGAATACACGTGTCCCTCAGGGACAAGCTCGCTGAGACGCACCGTGTCTTCGCCGAGGTGCGCCCCGGCCTCGACGATGACCGACGTCGGTTCGACATAACGGACAAATGCTTGCCACAGTCGCTCCGGGTCATCGCGCATGCCATGCCTCCGGGTCGGAGAAGTGCTCCCGCCGATTGTCGCAGAGGATCGCGACCGCGTCGTAGGACCGAACGGCGCCGGGGCTTCGGACCGGGCGGGGCTGGGTCACGGAGAGGCCGAGCATCGTAGGGACCGGTCCCGTACGATACCTGCCGCTACGATGCGGGGCGGCTGTGCGACTGTCGTTTCAGGCGACGCCGGCAACTCACCCGGTCGGAGATTTGGGGCGCTTCCCGAGCAGGTGCGTGAGGATCCGGTTGCCTTGCGCCACGTAGGCGGCTCCGCGACCGTCCGCGGCAACCCCTGTCGGCATCACAGACGTCGGTAGATAGAGCGTATCCCACTTGAAGCCGTACGGAGTGTACGCCAGTACGCCCATGTGGGGCGTCGCTCCGCGCCACCACACCTCGCCGGCGACGTATAGCCATCCGTGCCGATCACCGGCAACAGCCCCAATGACGGCGAAGGGCTCACTTTCCTTGTCCGGCGGCTGGGTGTGGGCGCCGCCTCCATGCGGCAGTCCGAACCACATCTCCAGGAGGTGGCCGCGCTCCTTCCCACCCACGAACAGCTCCAGCAGGCCCTCCTCAATCTGACCCGAGACCGCCGCTCCCGCAGGCACGCCCGGGCCGCAGGTCACACCAACCACGCAGGCAGTGGCGATGTAGATTTCGTTCGGCGGTCCGATCACTACGCCGGTGGGACTGCTTGCGCCGCCCGGCGGGTAGATATCGCCCGGGGTCCATCGCGCTATCACCGCCCCCGACGGTGACAATTCCGTCACACGTTTGGCGTCCTGCTCGGCCACAAACACGTCGCCCGAGAGATCCACCGCCACGCCCACCGGAACCGCGAAGCCTTTCCAGCTAGCGAGCGACCGTCCGCGCGGAGAGAACTTCGACACCGTCCCCGCGTCCGGATCCGCCACGAACAGGTTCCCGCTTCCGCCGATCGCCAGACCGATGGGCTCTAACGACTTCGACGGTTTGCCGTAAATCCACGAGCCAATGCGCTTCCCACCGGTGCCGAACTTGATGATGCGCCCGGTGGTGATATCGGCAGTATACGCCCACTTCGAGCGGCCGGCACCCCTTTGGTCGATCGCCAGGCCGACCAGTCGTTGACCCGCGGGTACAGCGAGTATGGATCGCCAGGAAGCGGAGACGGCCGGACCGCTTCCCGAATGCGCTGGCGGCTTCCCGCCGGCTTGGGCTCTTAGAGGAAGAATGCCGACGAAGAGAGCCGCCAGGCCAAGGATGGCTCGCTCGAGTGGAATCACGAAATTTCCTTGTCGAGTGTCAGATGGTCAGCTTCTTCTGTTCCTTACCACCGCTGCCAGTGCAGTACATCCTGCAGGTTACGCCGTCCGCGCTTCAAGGACGGCGACTTACGGTCCGGCGCGGCG
>JBOGSL010000262.1:0-1658 GCA_050695395.1 Chloroflexota bacterium
GCCCATATCCCTCCACCACATGCGCGCCGCTCGCTTCCAGGAAACGTCGCTGCACCTCCAAAGGCAGAGGCGCCGCTCCGCTAATGCACGCTCGCAGCGAGCCGAATTGTTGCGCGGAGAAGTCGGATAGGCCGGCGAGAGCAACGTACATAGTGGGCACGCCGGGAAAGAGGCCCGGATGGTAGCGAGCCGCCATCTGCGCGGCCTCGGCCGGGATGAAGCGCGGCAAGAGAAGCATGGTAGCGCCGGAAACGACGGCGATATTCATAGCTACCGTCAGACCGTACACATGGAAAAACGGAATGCCGCAGAGAATCGAGCCGCCCCGCACCTTCCCCTGCCAGGCGTCTACCTGCACCACGTTCGTCACCATGTTCCGGTGGCTCAGCATCGCCCCCTTCGAAGTTCCCGTCGTTCCCCCGGTGTACTGCAATACAGCCAGTGCATCCACGTCGGTTGCCGAACATTCAGCCGGCGGCGAGGTGAGCACGCGCTCGAATCGATGGACGATGCCTCCCGAGGGGATGCGCCGTATTCCTTCTCGGCGCTGATGGAGCCTTCCTAGCAGGCGGAGATGGCGTGGGAGGGCCGCCGCCACGTCCGTCACAACAACCGTCTGTACCCGCGTTTCGGGAAGGGCCGCTTGCAGTGTGGGAAAGAGGCGATCAAGTGTGACCACGGCGCGCGCCCCGGAGTCGGCTAGTTGATATGCCAGCTCGTGTTGCGTGTACAGCGGATTCGTCGGGACGGCGACCGCTCCAGCCCGGAGAGTTCCATAGAAAGCCACGACGAATTGGGGGAGATTCGGAAGATCTATGGCAACCCGGTCGCCCGGCACGATGCCGAGCCTTCGCAAGCCTCCGGCAAAACGATCAATTTGCCCCTTGAGCTGTCCGTAGGTAAGACGCGCTCCGTGGAAGATGGTGGCAGCGCGACCGCTGTTCTCGGCCGCCGACGCATCGAACAGCTGGGGAAGCGTGAGGGAAGGGTAGTCGAGCTGCGCCGGGACGCCAGGATCGTAGTGCGCCACCCACGATCGTTCCATCCCACCACCGCCTACTAGGCTCTCATCGAGCAACTCAAGAATAGGCAGGAGGCCGGGGTGGGTCAAACCGTGCGCTTGGGATTGACACGCGAGCGTGGGAACTGGCCAAAGTGGCCAGCCGTCTGTGGAGAGTCAGACGGCTTCCGGTTCCAAGGACGGCGAGAGGCAACGGAAACGCTGAGCTAGCGTGTCGCCCAATCGGTCATCGTGCGCCCGCGAGCACAGCAGGCTATACTTCTGCCATGAGCCAGGAGGCTGCCTCCGATAGAGCCGTGGCGTTGGTGGCCGGTGCCACGCGGGGAGCGGGACGAGCGATTGCGGTCGAACTGGCCCGCGGGGGATACGTCGTATTCGCCACCGGCCGCAGCAGCCGCGTGTCCGGCCCTTCCGAGATCGGCAGACCGGAGACCATCGAGGAGACCGGCGAGATGCTCGCGGCCGTGGGTGGGACCGGAGAAGGGCTCGTCGTTGATCATGAAGACCCGGCCGCGGTCGATGCGCTGGTCAGCCGCATAGAGCGCGACCACGGCCGGCTCGACCTCTTGGTCAACGACATCTTCGGCGGCGATCGCTACACGGAGTGGGACAAGCCGCTCTGGGAGCACGACTGGGC
>JBOGSL010000263.1:0-7687 GCA_050695395.1 Chloroflexota bacterium
GGGAAAACGCCTTGCCAAGGTCCAGCAGATCGGCTGCGCGTCGAATGCCGCCGGCACGGTACAGCTCGAGCACCGCCTCTCGGCCTGGTGGAGCAAGTTTATTCTTGAGGACTTTTGTACGGACACGTAAACCGAGCACATCACCGGAAGAATGGAACAACGGCTCCAGAGGGTCGAGTTGAAGGCGTAACGAGGCAAAGTGGCGCATGGCACGACTGGTCGCCCGCTCGGAGCGCGCTTCAGTCAAAAAGAGAACGGCGGTAGGAGAAGCATGCATGACAGCGTTGAGGCGAGCCAGCCGTTCCGAGAGCTGCCGGCTGGAGGCAAGCTCGTCGAGTGGGGCGATGACCAGGGCGTCCAGTCCGCCACTTTCTATCAGTAGGGTGGCGATCTCCAGCGCTTCCGGAGCAGACTCTGGAATGGTGAGGAAGAGATCGGACAGAACAACTCCACAGCGAGCCATCTGATCGAAGGCGGCATCGTGGCGAGCATCAATATAGGCGACGAATCCTCCTTGTTGCTGGGCTTTTGACAGAAGCTGAAAGGCAAGAGTACTCTTGCCCGAACTGGCAGGACCAATCAGCTCGGTGATACGGCCTCGGGGAATGCCGCCGGCGCCAATCGCCAGGTCGAGTGAGAGAGCACCTGTGCTGATGGACGCGTCTCCGAGGGCGGGCCGCGCATCGCGCAGTCGATAGATAATCCATGGCCCATAACGTTTGGCTAGCTCTGTCAGCACCGCTTCTAGCCGGGCCTCGCGTTCATTCGAAGAGAACTGAGCGGATGGAGCGTCAGACACTGGATGCACGGATACCGGCACAACTACTTCCTTCACAGCACGCACTTCATTGGACCATAAGTACTAGCTATTGTCAACACCTAAATCACCTACAAGACCGCCCGTTCTAACAGCAGGATTGAAACCAAGTGCCGACAGAC
Organism: Chloroflexota bacterium; assembly: GCA_050695395.1. Classification (GTDB taxonomy): domain Bacteria; phylum Chloroflexota; class UBA5177; order UBA5177; family UBA5177; genus JBOGSL01. Next base: position 940 of record JBOGSL010000263.1, read on the forward strand.
CTCGTGCCCGCCCGGAAGAACAGTGACCGGCTCACCGAGCTTCGCGCTCGGCTCATCGCTCTCGAACTCATCGAGGCTCAACGTCGCAACTCGACCACGGTCGGCGTCCTCGCCACCGCGCATCACCATTCAGCCCGGATTGATACTCCGCCCAACGGTCTCCACGCAAGGCAGTAAGGTAGAAGAAGCGGCAGCAGTTCAGCCGCTACTGGAGGCCAAGATGCTCTTTCACGTCACAGTCACCCACAGCCCGGACGACTGCCCTATCTACGACATGGATGCCCGGCAAGCCGCGATCGAGGCGGCGGAAAACGCACAGCAGGTGGCGAAGCAAGCCGGCGTTACGCCGCACTTCATTGTGTCGCCCGCTCCGGAGCACATCATCTACCTGCTCCTCGAGGCGGATCGATATGAATCTGTCGGCCGCTTTCTCGTGACACTGTTTCCGTACCCGTCGGAATTCGCGGTATCGCCAGTTATCCACCTGAAGGATGTTGGGGCCGTAATCACCGGGACTGGAAGCCAGTCGTAAAAGAAAAGGATCGGCGCCTCAACTAGCTCTCCTGCCCTCAGTGCGAGGACGCAGTTAGAACAAGGCGCGCTGCCCGCATTCCAGCCTCATAGGCTGCTTCCGGCGAGTCATAGGGCTCCTCCCCGTAGTCTCCCGGAACGACGCGGTCAGCGCCCAGTCGCATCGTCCACCGCTCGACCCCATCTTCGCCCGGTACCGCAGTCACCCCGAACGTTACCTCACGACCACCCGCCTGCACGATGTACGTGCGAACTCCACTCTCCTGATCGATAATTGGGCCCTTGACGTCCGGTTCCACCGCTATCTCCGTCGTTCGTAGTGCAAACGGGAGTCGCATGAATCGGGCCGAACCGGGCAAGGGTCCGGTTAGTGACGAGTGTGACTGTGGCCGAACGCTTCCTGCCGCTCCAGCGCATTCACATCGATCAGCCGTCGCGATCTCAGATGCGACTCCGCATCCGCTGACCGCCGCGGTGGGGATGTCATGGCATCGGCCAGGGGAACGCCATCCTGACGTGAGGGAGTAGCTCCCAGCAGAGATTCGATAGTTGGAGCCACGTCGACGAGGCGCGCCGGATAGCTCGAACGGTAGCCGGATTTGATCCCCGGACCAGCCAGGAACATGCCGATGTGCTGCGATCCCCAGGTTGCGCCTTCATGGTCACCCCTCCGTCCACTTTTCCAGAAGAAGCTGTCCATGGTGATCGTGTTCTTGTCGTAGAGCAACACGATATCCGGCGAGCTGGCATTGTCAAATGTTCCCAGAAGATCCTGGTAGGCGCGGTTCACGTTGGCGCCCGCTAGGGTGTCCGGTGAGGAGACCAACTGATACTTCCCGGAACGAGACTTGATGTATACAGCGTCGACATGGGGGAACTTGGCAGCGGCTAGCGCGCGACCCACTGGGACGATCGCCGAGGCGTTCTTGAGCCAGATCGTCGAATCGTCACCGTGCCCCACATAGAGGGGCGCGCCCCCTGCCTGATGGATGGCACGGAAGATAGACGTGGTGCTGACGACGTGCTTTCGCGGAACCATTCCGTGATCGGACGTGATCAAGAAATCCGTCCGGGAAAGCAGTCCGGCGTGGCGATAGGCAGCGACGAGCCAACCGATATCTCGATCGACGTCCGTCATAAGGGGACCCATGACGGACGGATCAGTGCCCACGAGGTGCCCCGTTACATCTGGTTCCGGCAGGTTGATCATGAGCACTCTCGGTCGATATTGAAACAGAAACTTGCGAGCCAGAATAGTGGCCCAATCGTCTTCGAGCCCGGGCTTTCTCGGATAGCTGGGAAGATCCAGTTTCGGACTCGAGAGTATCGAACGAGCGGGAGTCTCGCCGGGCATAACGGACGGAACGAAGTGGCCACGACTGTCGCGCACGCCGAAAGCCACGAAGTTGGCATGGCCGGCGCCCATAGCATCGGCGGCGTACACCTTGTGGCCGGAAAGCGCCACGACGGTCGACCCGGGATAGGTGTGATGAATGATGCCGGCAAGGCTTGGCACGTGAGCCTGGCGGATGAGGCGGCCAACGTAGCCCGTGCGATCGAGAGCCGTGTTGAGCAAATCGGGCGACATCTTCTCGGTGCCGGGCAACCGCCAACTGTCTCCCAGAACATGATGGCGCTTCGGATAAACTCCCGTGCCGACCGTGGCGTGCGACGTCTCGGTAATGCTGGGGAGTTGACCGACCGAGGCCTGTGTGTACTCTGCTCCGCGGGCCGCGAGCTTGGCAAGATTCGGCATGGTGGCGAGTTTGAATTCGTCCGCGCGGGCCCCGTCCACCACGACAATCACGGCGTAGCGTCCGGTGGCATGACCTGCAACGTGATTCGCCGAGGTATCGCCGCTAGCATTCGTCACGCCGATCCAAACGGCGAGCCCCACCAGCACTATGGCCGCAGCCATCAGTGGCATTGATCTCTTCGGCATGTCTGGTCTATGGTACCGCCGTCTGCGGCGGGCGACACTGAAGTCTTACCGTGGCCCTACATATCCCTCCGGGGACGATGCGACGAGGCTAGTGATCCGAAGCGGTGATCGCGGAGACCGCGGGCGCTTTCGGTAACGAATCCAGCAGGCTACCGGGATTGAGCGTGAGCTTACCGTGTCTGATACTCCACCACACGACCAAGGCGAGACCTATAATCGGGCTCTCGGTGTTGGCGATCACGCGCGAGATCAGAATATAGCCCCCGGTACCGCCGCCGACAATACCGGCTATTCGCACGATCTGGCCGGCAGCCCACGTTCCCCCGCCCGGGATCTGAAGCGGAATGCTGCCTACGAGCCCGCTCAACACCATGACCAACAGAATCTGCGACATAGACCCGCCAAGCCCGAATCCGGCGAGCAGGCATATCAGACGCGCCACGCCTAGAGCGCTGGAGATCAGAGACAGGACGGCAATCATCGAAATCATTCGCCTTCCTCCCTCGACCATGGTGGCTACTCCAGATGCCACTGAGTCCAGAATTTTCCAGAACCTCGAGACGACACCCGAGTCCCGAGCCACTCTGCTGCCCAGTATCAAGTGACGGAGGCGAGCCGATGCGGCCAGGGCGAGGAAGACGAGCGCCTGCACAACGAGCGCGGCAATCAGGACGCGTTCCCAGCGGAGGAGTTGACCGGCAGCAGCCAGGTAGCCGAGCAACGGTAACGCGCCGAGGCTGTCGAGGATTCCGCCAGCGAGAAACACTCCGGTAGAGAACGTGATGGGGATTCCGGCCACACGCTGGGTAAGAAACGTTCGGAGAGCAAAGCCGGTAGGAGCAACCGGCACGAAGTGGCCGGCGCCATAGCTCACCATCATCGTGGCAAAGCTCTGCCCAAACGTGATGGGCCTCGATCGGGACAGCATCAACTGAGCGCGTCGAGCCTTAATGGCCTCGATTGCCGCTCCGAGAAGCCATGCCAGGGCGAGAAGCGCGAGGTTGGCGTGGTTTAGGGCCGCAACAATGTGTTCCGGGCCAAAGTTCAGCAGGAGCACGACGGCCGCCACCAGCATCGAAGCAAGAGGCATGGCGACGATACCGTAGCGTCTCAAACTGCTGGGTCCCCCATTGATCAATGCCTGGTTGGGCAAGATGCAGTCCCCCGGGGAGAGCTGTTCGCCTCGGCACAACAGCCGGCGACTTCACTGTCGCTTTCCCGGGAAGTTTTCCCAGGCTACATCAACAGCCAAAGACCGCCCGCACAACGACGGTCCTCAGCTCCCCGCCTGCACCGCCTCGCGGTGCAGAAGCTCGCTCTCGGCGAGCCGGTTGGTAGAACGCGAACGCGACGGGCGCGGTACAAAACCCTAGCTGTCGATCTCGTCGCCGACAGCTGAGCGATGGAATTGGCCCCGTTCATGCCGGCGCGGAGTGGTGACGAAAGGAGGCCGACATGGCAAAAGTCAATCCGATCCAGGTCGAGAAATCGCTGGACAACGTGAACTACCCGGCCGGCAAGCTGGACCTGATCGATGCCGCCAAAAAGCAGGGAGCGAGCCAGGACACGATCGACACACTGCAGAAGATGCCCGGCAAGACGTACAGTTCCCCGGTGGATGTGAGCGAGGCAATCGGCAAGATCGAATAGAGCCGCGTATGCCTCCCCGCCGGCAGGATGTCCCCCCCATGCCGAGCCGGATTTACAACCTCACAATCGACGCGCGCGACCCGCTCGAACTGGCACGGTTCTGGCGTCAGGTGCTGGACTACGACACCTCCTATGAGCAGCCGGAGGAAGTCGCGATCGAGCCGCGTGGCCATGACGACCCGCCTGCCCTGGTTTTCGTTCCGCTTCCGAGGGTAAGACGGTCAAGAAGCGGCTCCGCATCGATCGGGCGCCGGACGATCAGGCGGCGGAAGTCGCCCGCCTGGACGGCCTGGGCGCGAACCGCGTCGATATCGGCCAGGGCGAGGTGTCGTGGGTCGTGATGGCCGACCCAGAAGGAAACGAGTTCTGCCTCCTGTCGCGGCGGGAGTGACGATACCGGCACGACCTGACGAGAGACCGTCGTCCACGTTGTACCGCCTCAGGCCTGCCCCTGGCTCGACGGAGCGAGGATGATCAATGACTTGTTGAACGGCCCGTAGGTGGTTCGCGTCACGCCGTGTACTTTGTTGCCCTTCTTAGCAGGAACGCGAACCGTCTGGCCGAGCACGTAAGGAGTTCGGCCGGTGGAAATTAAAAGATCATCGGTTGCACCGGATTTCGGAATCGTAGCGCGGAAACGAGCGCGGCCCTTGGGCTGACCGACGAGCTTGAAATGGACACTCGAGGCAAAGCTCAGCTGCGTACGAGCGCGTTTGAACTCTATGCCGGAGAGACGATCCACGAACGTCGTGCCGGCGTGCTTGTGCCAGGTGTTGTGATCCAGCGACGTTCGGTAGTACGTGTGGCCGTTGACGAAGATAACTTCGGCCGTGTAGTGGACTTTCTTGAACTTGCCATTGGGCCCCGGGCCCGTGATCGTGACAGTTTCCGAATCTCGCTCACGGTTTCGCACCTCATCCTCAGCTCCTCGGATGGCCGAATGCACCGTCACGGAGCCGGAAACCGCGGTCGAAACGTCGTAGTGCTGAAGCGTGCGGACGGTATTGGTGTCGTGCAACGCGCGGGCCAGCGGGCTCTGGGAGTTGGAGGCGAGCGACACCGAAATCGCGGAGGAAGAGAGACACATCGCGACGCACGCCGCGATCGCGACCCTCTGCCAATGTTTTTCGACGCTCATGGGAAAGGTAGTCCGTTTCTCTCGGGTGGAACACATCGACTTGCGAGGGGCGCTTTCATAGTACGACGGAGGTTGTGACTGGCGGGAGTGCATGGGAGTCGAACCCACCTGGGAACGCTAGCAGCGCGCCCCCACAACGGTTTTGAAGACCGAGCCCCTCACCGGAGAAGCCGCACTCCCCTGTTCAAGTCTGTCACGATCCGCCCTCATTAGCCAAGGTGCTGTGCTAGCATGATGACGCGAAATCGCTGGGGAGGGTCATGTCGACATATCTGGTGCTCAGCGATGTACACGGCAATCTCGAGGCGCTCGAGGCAGTCCTCGCTCACGCCCCTTCCTATGACGGCACGCTGGTGCTCGGTGACCTGGTAGACTACGGGCCCAATCCCAACGAGGTCGTTGACCAGGTTCGCCGGCTCCCCAACCTCACGGTCATCGCCGGCAATCACGATCTCGGCGTCCTGTCCAGGGTTGATATTTCTGATTTCAACCTGTACGCTCAGCAGTCGCTTTTGTGGACTCGACAGCAGCTCCGTCCGGATGTTACCGAGTACCTGGAGGCACTTCCTTATTTACAACCGATGCCGGGAGTACTGCTGGCGCATGGAAGTCCGCGGGATCCCGTCTGGGAGTATCTGGAATCCGGCGACCAGGGACCTCAGAACTTCGCAGCCTTCGATCAGCATCTGGCCCTGGTGGGCCACACGCACAAGCCCCGGATCTTTACAAATCGACCTTCAACGAGTTCCTCTGAAGTGACGGTACCGGTGTCAGACCAGGCGGTATCGATCGATGGCGAACGAATGATCATCAACCCCGGCGGCGTGGGTCAGCCTCGCGACGGAAACCCACTGGCCGCTTTCGGCATCTACCAACCGGATGAGGCACGCTTCACCTTCTACCGGGTCCCGTATGAGATCGAAGCGACCCAGCAGAAGATGCGCCAGGCTCGGCTGCCGGAGCCACTGGTACAGAGGCTAGCCTTCGGACTGTAGCGGCGAGAAGAGGGTCCGCTAGTCTCATGCCCCGACAGCCGTCCGAGACCGCACTATCGCGTGACCCCGTGGATCCTGTCTCTGCCGCCCCGCCATCTTTCAGGCAAGGCTAAAGAGGTAGTAAGGACCCATGAGGCGGAGAGCCATGCAGGCCCTTCGGGTGGCCCGGACATTCCCGGCTAAATGGGGAGCTTAGGGACGGGCGCCGGTTCCAGGCGGTGCAGGAGTCGCCGTGGGTATCGGCACAGACGTAGCTGTGGGCAAAGCGGGGAGGGCCGTTGTCGTGGGTTGAACAGGCACGGCGGTGGGCGGAGATGCAGCGGTGGCATTTGGCTGTATGCCGGGTTGAGCGCCAGGAACAGCGGAAGTTGCGGCGGGGAGTGCAGTCGGGGTCGCGGGCGCAACTGTCGGCACAGCCTTTGGAAGTGTTGGGCCTTGAGGAGCGCCCTGGGGTAGAGTTCCGTTGAGATCGCCTATTGAACACAGCGGCAC
>JBOGSL010000264.1:0-9205 GCA_050695395.1 Chloroflexota bacterium
GCTCATGGACGTGCTGCGCCAGAAGATTGATTCCATCCAGGCGGGTCAAGTTCGGCACGAGGTATCGAGCTTGGGTGAATACCGCAAGCCCGTTGACCACACCTTGCACGAGATGGCCGGCTCCGACTTTATCGGCAAGCTCTGGAACAAGGATCCCGCGCTCTGGAAACCGAATCCGGCACAGCAGCAAGAAATCACGAACCGCCTTGGTTGGCTCCATGTGAGCGACGTGATGGTAGAGCACGAACGGCGGCTGGCCAAGCTCGCGGCCGACGTCCGTCAGGCGGGCTATACAGACGCCGTGGTTCTAGGCATGGGCGGTAGCAGTCTGGCGCCGTTCGTCATGTCGGAAGCGATCGGGTCGAAGAAGGGCTCGCCGCGCCTGGTGGTGTTGGACAGCACCGACCCTCTGGCGATAGCCAATGTGGAGCAGCAAATCGAGCTGGATCGCACGCTCTTCATGGTGTCCTCAAAATCTGGCACCACCACCGAGACCCTGTCCTTCTTTCGCACTTTCTGGGAGAAACTAGCAAGCAACCCCCAGAGGGCGCAGCACTTCGTCGCCATCACCGATCCCGGAACCCCGCTGGCGAAGCTCGCGCGGGAGAACGGATTCCGGGCCACGTTCCTCAATCCGGCTGATATCGGTGGCCGGTATTCCGCTCTCTCGTACTTCGGCCTCGTGCCGGCGGCTGTTGCCGGTATTGACGTGCCGCGGCTGCTCGGCGCGGCTGTCCGCATGGAGCACGCGTGTGAGGCGTGTGTGCCGGCAGATCAGAACCCGGGCGCCTCTCTCGGGGCGATCATGGCGGATTGCGCAAAGGCGGGCCGCGACAAAGTAACGTTCCTACTGTCGCCGCGCATCGAGAGTCTGGGGCTGTGGCTCGAGCAGCTATTGGCGGAAAGCACGGGTAAAGAAGGAAAGGGCCTCATCCCAGTTCCCGGGAACCCGCCCGGGGTCCCGGACGACTACGGGATCGATCGCTTGTTCGCCTGCCTCAGGATGGAAGGCGATGACAATGCAGCCCTTGATGATGCTGTGGAGGCGCTCGCAAAGCACGGGGCGCCGATCGTACGTCTCGACATGGGTGACGTCTACGACCTGGGCGCCGAGTTCTTTCGCTGGGAGTTTGCCACGGCCGTTGCCGGTGCGCTCTTACAGATCAACGCGTTCGATCAGCCGAACGTTCAGGAGAGTAAGGACAACACGAAGCGGCTGCTCCAAATGTTTGAGGCGAGTGGGTCGCTACCGCAGCCCTCGGGGTTGGCCGCCGCAGGGGGCATTGAACTGGCCGTGAACGAGGCTGGGCGCTCGTTGCTGCCGCCAGGCGAAAGTGATGTGGAGGACGGGATTGCGAGCTTTCTCTCGCATCTGAAACCACCCAAGTACCTTGCGTTGATGGCCTACGTGGCGCCCTCGAGCGAGAACGACCGCCTCTTTCGCGACCTGCGGGCCTCCTTACGCGACGACTTCCATGTCGCCACCACCTTTGGCTATGGGCCGCGGTTCTTGCACTCGACCGGGCAGCTTCACAAGGGCGGTCCCCCGGCAGGTCTCTTCATCCAAATCACTGCCACGGCGCACCACGACATTCCGGTGCCCGACGAGCCTTACAGCTATCAGACTCTGATCGATGCCCAGTCGTTGGGTGACTTCCAGTCTCTTCAGCAGCACGGTCGTCCCGCGATTCGCTTGACATTGAAAGATGAATCGCCGGAACTGCTTCGGGCGGTGGCAGATCTGCTGTCGAAGGCGGGAGCAGGGTCAGTTCTCACGCATTAGGAGAGTTCGCCTTGGAAATTGGAATGGTTGGATTGGGCCGCATGGGCGCAAACATGTCGATCCGTCTCATGCAACACGACATTGCCGTGGTGGGATACGATCGGAGCCAGGAAGCGGTTCAGCAACTCGTGAAAGACGGGGCGCGGGGCGCAAGCTCGCTCGAGCAGCTCGTGCACGAGCTGCGTTCTCCGCGAGCGGTCTGGCTGATGGTTCCAGCGGGGAAACCGGTGGACGACACGATTCAGACGCTTGTGCCCCTTCTCGCCAGCGACGACACGATCATCGACGGCGGTAATTCGAAATGGACCGATTCGATGCGGCGAGGGCAAGAGCTGGCGCCCAAAGGCATCAATTACCTCGACGCTGGAACCAGCGGCGGGATCTGGGGGTTGAAAGTCGGGTACTCGCTGATGATCGGAGGACCCGAGAAAGCCTTTCAGCAATGGGAGCCGGTTTTCAAAGCGCTTGCCCCGCCGGACGGGTACGGTCGGGTAGGACCGTCGGGCGCCGGGCACTTCGTGAAAATGGTGCACAACGGCATCGAATACGGCCTGCTGGAAGCGTACGGGGAGGGATACGACATTCTCAACGCCTCGCGCTGTTTTGATCTGGATCTCCGTCAGGTGACGGGGATTTGGCAGCATGGGAGCGTCGTCCGCTCCTGGCTGCTTGATCTGCTGGCGGATGCGTTTCAGCGCAACCCCGGGCTGGAGGGAATACGGGGATATGTGGCGGACTCCGGTGAAGGCCGCTGGACGGTGGAGGCGGCTATCGACGAGGACGTGCCGGCTCCGATCATCACCGAGTCGCTCTTTCGGCGCTTTGCTTCCCGGCAGCCGGAGCTGTTCTCAGACAAGGTGATTGCCGCTCTGCGTAACGAATTCGGGGGCCATGCGGTCTTGAAGGAACCGCTGGCCTCGGCCACCGGAACCGAGTAAGTATGGCCACTGTCGTAGAGAACCCGCTGCGCGAGGGATTACGGGTGGCTCGCACGCCGGAACCAGCGATCATGGTGATCATGGGCGCCACCGGTGATCTGACTCATCGGAAGCTGATGCCCTCCCTCTACAACCTGGCTATCGAGCGCGTCCTTCCCCACGGCTTTTCGGTCGTTGGGTTTTCGAGAACCGAAAAGGCTCACGAGGATTTTCGGGCCGACATGCTCGAGGCAGTGAACGAGCATTCTCGTTACGCTCCCGTTAACCCTCAAATCTGGGACAGCTTTGCTCAGGGATTGTTTTTCCATCAAGCGGACTTCTCTGACCCTCAGTGCTACCGAGAGCTTGGCGATCTGCTGAAGCGGATCGATGAGGAGCGAGGAACGCAGGGCAATCGGATCTTCTACTTCGCCACGCCCCCTACCGTGTTCTCGGTCATCGCCGACATGCTGGGAAAGACCGGCCTCGTGACGCCCAATGCCACCGGCGAGAAGTGGACCAGGGTCGTGATCGAGAAGCCGTTCGGTCGCGACTTGAAAAGCGCCGAGTCTTTGAACGCCGATCTGCTGAAAGTTTTCCACGAGGATCAGATCTACAGGATTGATCATTACCTCGGCAAGGAGACCGTTCAGAATATTCTGGTGTTTCGCTTCGCCAACGGCATCTTCGAGCCCATCTGGAACCGCAGTTACATCGACAACGTCCAGATCACCGCGGCAGAGACGATCGGTATAGATCGGCGCGGCGGCTACTACGAGACGGCGGGGGCGCTGCGTGACATGGTGCAGAGCCATATGCTCCAGCTACTGACGCTGACCGCCATGGAGCCGCCGGTGTCGCTGGTGGGCAATGCGGTGCGTGATGAAAAGGTGAAGGTGCTGCGCGCAACGGAGCGCTACTCACCAGATCAGGTGGCTCAAGATGTTGTGCGCGGGCAATACGGCCCCGGGTGGGTGGGAGGCCGCGAGGCTCCGGGATATCGGATGGAGCCAGGAGTGGCGGACGGCTCATCTACCGAAACATACGCGGCCCTCAAGCTCTCCATTGATAACTGGCGCTGGGCCGGAACGCCCTTCTACCTGCGCACCGGCAAGCGGCTGCCAAAGCGAGAGACCGAGATCGCAATCACTTTCAAACGGGCCCCCCTCGCTCTTTTCGAGAGTGTTGACCAAGAAAGCATGACGCCGAACGTGCTTGCCATTCGCATCCAGCCGGACGAGGGCATGTCGCTGCAGATGCTGGCCAAAGTACCCGGGCAAGGCATGGACGTCCAGCCGGTTCACATGGATTTCCTGTACGGCTCCTCGTTTACAAAGCGATCCCCGGAAGCGTATGAGAAACTCTTGCTGGATGTAATGCTTGGTGACGCGACTCTTTTCGCCCGAAAGGGCGAGGTTGAGGAGGCGTGGTCGATCATTACGCCTATATTGGATGCTTGGCAACATGCACCACCGCCGGATTTCCCCAATTACGAGGCCGGAACATGGGGACCCGAGGCAGGGGTGGATCTTGTGGAGCGCGACGGACACCGCTGGCGGCAAGTGTGACTGCGGAACCGAGCGCGGTGCACTGGTCAGCCGTCAACACCGACATGACGGTAGTTTCGGTTGAACTCTCTCGCCTCTGGTCCGAGTTGGTCGATCGCCAGGGTACCGGGGCTGTTCGCACCCATATATCCAATCTTGTGGTCTACGCGCGGGATCGGGCTGAAGCTGATCGAACGAAACAGACGCTGGAGCGGCTCGCTGAGCGACATCCATCGCGCACCATCATTATTGTGGCGGAGCGGGGCCACCCGGGCACGCGGGTCGACGCCGCGGTGACGGCCGACTGTCGTGCGTTTACCCCTCAAGGCGCTCCTCTTTGCCACGAGGAGGTGATTGTAGAAGCCAGAGGGCGCGCCGCCGATCACCCGGCCAGCGTTGTGACTCCGCTGCTCCTTCCGGAGCTGCCCACGTATCTCTGGTGGCCCGGCCAGCCCCCTTTCGGGCACCGCCTGTTCCACCGCCTACTGGCCGTGACCGATCAACTGGTTATCGATTCGGCCGAGTTTCAATCGCCCGGCGACGGGTTGGCGAACATTGCGCGCATTGTCTCCGGGAGGGTTGGCGTCAACGATTTTCAATGGGCCCGGCTTACGCCCTGGCGCGAGATCGTGGCGCAGTTCTTTGACGGCAATGCCTGGCTGCCATATCTTTTCGGCGTGCGATCGGTTCGTCTAGAGTTCGGTTCGGGGTCGGACGAGGCAGGTCCACAAACAGCATCGAGCCTCCTGTTCCTGGGCTGGATCGCATCCGAGCTTGGGTGGGAGCCGGAGTCGACGCTCGATGGATTGGCAACGGAAGATGTGAGTCTGGCAGTTACCCAGGGAGATCGAGTCATCCCCATTGAAATTCAGTTTCGCGAGCATGGAAAGGGCAGTTCCGGTGAGATTGTGGCCATAGAGATCGTTTCGCAGCCGAAGGGAGAGCAGCCTGCCCGATTTGTGGTCGCGCGACAGGACGCTTCCGATCACGTCATGGTGACGACCGCGGTCTACGAGGGAGCTGATATATCGCGGGTGGTTCCGCTCGTGACAAAGAACGACGTGGACTTACTGGCCGACGAGTTGGAGCTTGCCGGACGAGACCAACTCTATTGCCGGGTGGCGGAAATGGCCAGTCGGATGGCCGGACGAGAACTTTGGATAACGGTATGAACGTGCAGACACAGGCAGACCGCGAGTCCGTTGGGCGCAAGGGCGCGGAGATTTTCAGTACTCTGGCAACCAGGGGCGCCGCAGAGCGAGGCTACTTTCGAGTGGCTCTCTCGGGCGGGCAATCCCCGGTTCCTATCTACCAGGCCCTCGCAAAGAACCCTGCCTCGCTTGATTGGGGCCGAACGCAGGTCTTCTTCTCCGATGAGCGCTTCGTGGCCCCGGACTCTTCCCGGAGCAACAGCAACTCGGCTACGCAGAACCTCCTGTCAAAAGTGCCCATCCTGCCGCGGGCGGTGCACCGCATGGCAACCATGGACATAACGCCGGATGAGTCTGCGGGGCTGTACGAGCAGGGCATTTGGCGAGTATTTGAGATTGCACCGGGACAGCTTCCCCACTTCGATCTCATCATGCTCGGACTTGGCGCCGACGGTCACACCGCGTCACTCTTTCCGGACACCGCGGCTCTGGAGGACACTGATGCTCTCGTGGCCGCCAACTACGTGCCCGAGTTGAATTCGTGGCGGATTACGTTCACGTATCCCACTATCAACGCCGCGCGAGTGGTCATGTTTGTCGTGACGGGCCACGACAAGGCGCCGGTCGTGGCAAAGGTCATTGGCGGAGATCAAGCCCTGCCGGCAGCACGGATCAGGCCCGATGGCGAGCTCATCTGGTTGCTCGATGAGGCGGCGGCTTCGCAACTCCCCAAGAACCCCGGCGCTTCCACGTAGGCGCGAAGTGCCCATAGAAATATCGCCGTCTATTCTCGCCGCGAACTTCCTATGTCTGGAGGACGCCGTTCGGGCGGCGGAGCGGGCAGAGGTGAAGCGGCTGCAGGTCGACGTGATGGACGGACTGTTCGTTCCCAACATTTCGGTGGGGCAGCCGGTGGTCCGCTCTGTGCGGGACGCGACCGATCTGCTCCTGGAGGCCCATCTGATGATCGTCGATCCCGAGCGCTATGTGCCGGACTTCGCCGAAGCCGGGGCAGATGTGATCATCGTCCACGTCGAGGCGTCCAGGCATCTCTACCGCACCCTGCAGCAGATCCACGATCACGGGAAGCGCGCGGGAGTCGCGCTGAATCCAGCGACTCCTCCATCGTCGTTGGTCGAGGTCTATGGTCTGGCGGACCTGATTCTGGTGATGACGGTCAATCCCGGTTTTGGCGGCCAGCGATTCCTGGCGTCGATGTTGCCCAAGATTGAGAAGATCCGCCGAGAGCTGGATGCCCGAAACCTGGACACTGAGCTCGAGGTGGACGGCGGGATTAATCTCGAGACGGCTCCGCAGGCAGCCGGGGCAGGAGCAACGGTTCTGGTAGCAGGCACGGCCGTCTACGATGCGCCGGAAGGCGTGAGCGAAGCCGTATCCAGGCTGCGCCACGCGGCGCGTTCGGCGGGGAGGTAGCCGCGGGATGTGCGAAAATGCCGAGTCGGGAGCGAGATGTTCAAGATAGTCGTGTTTCTGCTGGGCGTGACCGCCGGGGCGGCCGGTGCCACGGGCTGGCTGCTCGGTGAAGTGCCGGAGCCGGAAGGCGCGGAGCATGGGATTGGCAGCATACTGCCGAGCTTGAGGCAGGCGGTCGCATACGGCGAGCGAGCTGGAGGCAGAGCAGAGGCGCGACTGCACCGAGAGTTGGACGCCTATCGCACGGGGTCACTTCCGGGCCGCGGCTGACCTTCTCGCCCCCTGGTAGAATCTCCCCGAGTTGTTCATGAATAGCGACGAGATCCGCCAGAAGTTTCTAGAATTCTTCCTCGCGCGGGACCATGTCCAGTTACCGAGCCTGTCATTGGTGCCACATAGTCCCGATATCACCACGCTCTTTACTGTCGCCGGGATGCAGCAAATGATTGGTTACTTTGTGGGGCGAGACGAGCCGACGAGCCGGCGACTGGTAACCGACCAGAAATCGATACGTACCGTCGACATCTCTGAGGTCGGAGATGACACGCACCTCACCTTCCTCGAGATGCTGGGCAATTTCTCGGTAGGTGACTACTTCAAGCGAGAGTCCATTGCTTATACCTGGCAGTTCCTGACAAAGGTGATGGGCGTCCCGGAAGATCGATGGTGGGCAACTATCTACCCGGGTGACGATGAATCGAGACAAGCGTGGCTCTCAGCGGGGCTTCCTCCCGAACGCATCTGCGAAACGGACGAGAACTTCTGGTCGCAGGGCGCGGTCGGTCCGTCAGGCCGGGACTCGGAAATCTTCTTTGATCGGGGCGCCGAGTTTGGCTGCGGCGCCGAAAACTGCTCGCCCTGCTCGGGCTGCTGCGATCGCTTTGTCGAAATTTGGAACAACGTCTTTATGACGGACACTCGCGACGACGAGGGCGTCGAACACAAGCTCCCCTGGAACAATGTCGACACGGGCATGGGCTTCGAGCGGCTCGTCGCAGTGGTACAGGGTGTGAGGTCGGTCTACGAGACCGACCTTTTCCAGCCAATCATTCGGAGAGTGGCAGCCATCGCGGGAGTCACCTACGGGGATAGTGCAGGCGATCGATCGCTGCGAATCATTTCCGATCACAGTCGGGCGGCGGCGTTCATGATTGCGGATGGCGTCATGCCGTCGTCTGAGGGACGGGGATACGTCTTGCGTCGGTTGATCCGCAGAGCGGCATTGCACGGCAGGCTCCTGGGTATCGAGGAGCCGTTCCTGAGCGAACCCGTTGCTGTCGTCATTGACCTGCTGAGTGGCTATTGGAAGGAGTTGGATGAACGCCGCACCGACGTCCTGGCCGTCGCGAACCGCGAGGAGATCCGCTTCCTTCACACCTTGAGTCGCGGCCTCAGCATCTTCGAGGAGATCGCGGAGACGGCCACCGGGTCCGGAGGCGAGATAACCGGTGCGGAAGCGTTCAGCCTGAAGGACACCTACGGCTTCCCGCTCGAACTCACGCAGGAGCTGGCTGAGGCACGAGACCTGCGCGTTGATGAAGCGGGATTTCAGCAGGCGCTTACCGAGCAGCAAACAAGGGGACGAGAAGCACACGCTCGCTTCAGCCACAGAGTCGATACCTCGGCCGACGTGTACACGGCTCTAGCCAAGACTCTGGAGCCGACGGAATTTACCGGCTACGGCGAGCTTCAGACGATGAGCGAAATCTCTGCCTTGGTAGCCGGAGGCAAACCAGTGGAGCGAATCGAGGCCGGCGACGAAGCCGAGATCTTCCTCACAAGCAGCCCCTTCTACGCCGAATCCGGCGGCCAGGTCGGCGACACGGGCCTTATCACGGCTGACACCGGCGAGGCACGGGTGACGGACACCTATCGTCCAGCCCCGAATGTGATTGCCCACAAGGTTGAGATCGTTTCGGGTCATGTGTCGGTCGGCGATGTGGTTAGGGCAGAGGTAGAGGCCGAACGCCGGCTGCATATCTTGCCTCACCACTCGGGCACGCATCTGCTCCACAAAGCGCTTCAAGAAGTGCTCGGTCCAGAGGCCACCCAGGCCGGCTCTTTGGTTGCTCCTGATCGATTGCGCTTCGACTTTCGCTGGCCCCGGCCGCTTTCCGCCGAGCAAACGCGTGAGATCCAGGACCGCATCAACGCTTCGATCTGGGCGAACCTGCCGGTGCGAACAGAGATCAAAGCGTACGGAGAGGCAATTGCGCAGGG
The DNA here is from genome assembly GCA_050695395.1 of Chloroflexota bacterium. Lineage (GTDB taxonomy): Bacteria > Chloroflexota > UBA5177 > UBA5177 > UBA5177 > JBOGSL01. Next base: position 9,053 of record JBOGSL010000264.1, read on the forward strand.
CGCCACGGCACTCTTTGGCGAAAAATACGGGGACCAGGTTCGGGTCGTGTCCATTGGCGACTGGAGCCAGGAGCTATGCGGTGGGACCCACGTGCGGTCGACGGGCGACATCGGTCTCCTGGTAATTACAAGTGAGACCGGGACTGCCAGCGG
>JBOGSL010000265.1:0-5281 GCA_050695395.1 Chloroflexota bacterium
CAGGCAATCAAGGGCGCCATAAGCCGAATGAACCCGGGCGATCCGCTCAGCTACAAGGCCTACCTCAAGTCGGCCTACCACGTATTGGTAAGCAGTCACGCGCAAATCAAGCACATCATTTTGCTTGGGGACGGCGACGTGCTTGACGGCGGTCGCTACAAGACTATCGCGAGCGAAATCCGGCGCGGAGGCGTCACGATATCGACCGTCATTACCAATGCCATGACGCCGATGGACAGCAATGCCATGCGTCAGATCGCCAAATACGGCGGCGGACGCTTTTACCAGGCCAACAACCCTCAAGCCGTACCGAAAATCTTCCTACGAGAAGCACGAACCGTGGCCCGAGCGAGTGTAATCTCGGGGAAGTTTCATCCGCGACAGGTGACGGCTAGCGACATTCTCAGCGGAATCCGTACGCTGCCCCCGCTCTATGGCTACGTCGCCACGACTCCGAAGGCGGCTGCCCAGATCATTCTCACCAGCCCTAAACTGGATCCCATCTTGTCGGCGTGGCAATTCGGGCTGGGCAGAACCGTGGCGTGGACAAGCGACGCCTCCGGTTTGTGGAGCAGACGGTGGGTGGTGGGAAAGCATGCAAATCGATTTTGGGCAAACCTTGTGTCCTTGACATTCCCGGCCAGGCCGGGGGGACTGTTGTCCGTTTCGCTTCGCAGGAGCCAGGAAACAGGCACCATCTCCGCCTCTGCGCCGTCGTCCCTCGGTGGAGATCCTCGTCTTATGGCGAGACTGGTGGGTCCCGACTCGGCGCCACAGTCGATTCCACTACAGCTTTCGTCGACAGGTCAGTTCGTCGGCTCATTCGCAGCGTCCCAACGCGGGACCTATTTCGCCAATGTGCGAGGGGTCGGGGCGGGTCGGTCGCTGTCAGGCACCGCGGGCCTCTCCGTGTCGTACTCGCCGGAGTACCGTTCGCTCGGCACGAACATGCAACTTCTGCGGTCGGTAGCTCGGGCTGGAGGAGGGTCGATCGTAGATCAGCCGGGCGCGGCATGGCGCGACAATCTCGCCGCGGCCTACTCCACCAACTCGCTCAGTCCGTGGCTGTGGTTGTTGGCTGCCTTACTTCTGCCCGTCGACGTCGCCCTACGCCGGCTTGTCATCTGGCCGGGAGTTCGAAAGCTCTGGTCCCGGGCGCCGAAGCACGAGTAGAGGTTGTATGTTGGGCAGTCGTCCAATCTTGCTTGAATGTCCTTCCCATGCGTCGGAGCACATCGCCGCGCAGTAGAATGCCGACCTCGCGATTTCGGTCGAGGGATGCTCCGCTGAGATTTTCCGAGCCAACCATGGCTTCCGTCCCGTCCACAAGCAACATCTTGGCGTGAATGTACGGCTTGGTTAGCTCTTGCACCCGAACCTTCCCTCGTCGCAGTCGTCGAACTCCCTCGGGCGTCGCGCCGGTGGGGACCAGAACTCGGACCCGTACGCCTCTTGATGCCGCGGTGATCATGGCATTCTCGATACCTTGATCCGCAACTTCCTCGGCGTACACACTCAGGGTTCGTCGTGCTTGCGCGATGAGGTCGAGCACGGCATGCCTGGCTCCATGCGGTGAAACCACCAGGTTGGGATCGGGCAGGCGCGGCGAGAGCCGGTCCCAGTCACTACGAAACACATTGGAAAGTTCGTCTACGTCGACACGGTTCCGATCCAGCACGACAATGTCGCGGTCTCCGGAGAACCCGGCCTGCGAAAAGTTGGCGGTCGAGATTACGGCGAGGCGATCATCCAGAACCATCAGCTTGGCATGGGTGAGGAAGAAGCGGCGGGGGGTGGGCTCAACGGCAATGCCGGCAGCGCGCAGAGCCTGTCTTATGTGAATCGGCTGGCGACCCATCCCAAATGGCGACGGTTCAAGGAGCACATCCACCACCACTCCCTGCGCGGACGCTCGCTCCAGTGCTCGCTCGATCCGGTGATTGGTAAGCAGATAGGTTTCCACGAAAATCGAGCGTTGTGCGCGATCCAGAGCGCGGATAATAGGCGTGACCCCGTCGTTAGGCTCGATCAAAATTCTCGTGCCGGCGCGGCCTGGTGCAAGGACGGGCTGCTGAGCTGCAATCACAGCCGGCGAGAGGGCTGCTGCCGCTACGGCAGCGCCGAACAGACCAGCCCGAAGGATCAGCAATGAAGGGCGGCTCTCGCCGCGCAAGACTCGCTTTGCCATCATGTCAATTTGGGCCATAGCCGATATCCACGCCTCACAAACGAATCCGCTCACCGGTCACCCCAGCAAACCAATGGACGTGTTTGGGGATCGCTGGCTCGATCACCTCGCCCGCCTCGAAGCGAACTGGATCGCTGCGGTGCAACAGGAGGATACCGTGATCATAGCGGGAGACATCGACTGGGCGCTGCACCCGCCGGAGGCGCTTGAAACTTTGGAGCGACTCGCATCCTGGCCCGGACGGAAGATTCTTCTCAGAGGAAACCATGACTACTGGTGGTCGAGCAAGACCACCACAAAAGTACGGCGTCTCCTTCCGGACACCGTCGAGCTTCTGCACAACAACGCGATTCAAGCCGAAGGATTCAACATCTGTGGGACCAAGGGATCAGCCGTTCCGGGCGGGGCAGATTGGTCGGACGAGCAAGCGAAGTTGCTGAATCGAGAGACGCAGCGCCTTGTCCTCTCATTGAACTCGCGTCGCGACGATTTGCCGACGATCGTGGCTCTTCACTTCCCGCCGTTTTATCCGCCGCGCGACCAAACGCCATACAAATCTCTCATCGACGAAGCCGGCTCGCTTGCCTGCGCGTACGGCCACCTGCACGGAGCCGGACCGCGAACGGGGGGCCCCGTTGGCCGCTTCGGGCGAACCGAATATTTCCTCGTCGCTGGAGATTACGTAGACTTTCGTCCCGTTCTGATAGCTTCCGGCGGTGAAATTGTCCGTCCCCACCGGGTCGAATACAATTCGGCGCGAGCAGTCGATGAATGATAACGGTGAAGACAGAGCGAGAGCGCCGTGGGTAGAGCAAACCGGAAATCCGTACTTTGATGCGTTGACGGGGAGCATTCCGCCGGAGCTGCTTCGCTTTGAGCAGGCCATGTACCCCTATAACAACGATCTTCCGGGAGTGTCGAGCGTGAACGCGGCCCGCACCCTCTCAGGCGCGATTTTGGCGTGGGGCAAGGGGAGCCGTCGTGCAATTATGATTAGCAGCATCGTGCTGGTCATTCTGGGAATCGGCCTCGTAGCGAGCTTGTCCACGGTGCTCGGCCTCTGAGCGCGTAGTGGGATTCCCAGACGTTCGTATGCGGCGGTTGCGACGGACGGTCAACCTTCGTGACATGGTGCGGGAGACGAGGCTATCCCCGTCCCAGCTCATCTATCCGATCTTTGTTCACGAGACGACTGCCGATGAGCCGATCCCCTCGATGCCAGGCCAGAGCAGACTCGCACTCGCGTCGTTGAAACCGCTGGCTGCGTCACTTCGGGTGCTCGGCCTACCCGCCGTAATGGTGTTCGGCATTCCGGCCCGAAAGGACGAGTCTGGGTCAGAGGCGTGGAATCCAGAGGGTATCGTCCAACGTGCCGTCGTCGACCTGAAGGCGGCCGACCCCAATTTGCTGGTCATCACGGACACCTGTCTCGACGAGTACACCTCCCACGGTCACTGCGGCGTCGTCCGGGGCGGGGAAGTCGACAATGATGCGACGATAGCTGTGCTGTCCCGGATCGCCGTATCGCAAGCCGAGGCAGGAGCGGACATGGTGGCGCCCTCGGATATGATGGACGGCCGCGTTGCCGCCATTCGGTCGGCTCTCGATACGGCCGCGTACTCGCACATTCCCATCATGTCCTACGCGGCAAAGTTCGCATCTACCTTCTACGGGCCGTTTCGGGACGCGGCCGATTGCGCACCCAAATTCGGCGATCGGCGAAGCTACCAGATGGATCCGGCAAACCGTCGAGAAGCGCTTCGAGAAGTTGTGCAAGACGTACAAGAGGGCGCCGACATCATCATGGTCAAACCGGCGTTGCCCTATCTGGACATCATCGCGCAGACTCGAGATGCGGTTGACGTGCCGGTGGCGGCGTTTAATGTGAGTGGCGAGTACGCCATGGTGAAGGCGGCTGCCGAGATGGGTTTCCTGGATGAGCGCGCTGTGGTCCTCGAAACCCTCGTCAGCGTCGCCCGAGCCGGGGCCGATCTCATCCTGACCTATCACGCTCCTGACGCTGCTCGCTGGCTTCAAGAGCAGTAGCGGAAACTACGGCTCCGACTGCAGCTCGCTCAGCTCGTGACCTGGTTCCTCCGGTACGCGGATGGTCCGGCCTGGAATCGACTCGAGATTTTCTATGGGCGGCTCCTCCATATCGTGCTCGGCCGTAATGCGGCGTTCCTGCCCACGAAAGCTCTCTTCATACAGAAAGCTCACGATAAGCTGTCCGTTCGGCCCTACCGTCTGACTCATCTCCGACACGTCCGGCTCAAATTTGCCGAGCCACGTGTTTATGTCCCGCTCCAGACCTTCGCCGTCGCCCGAAAAACTTTTGAAACGCACCACGCCCTCTCGGCCATGTACCGTTAGTAGACCCGGTTCGAACACGTGCGCCGCGGCGTCGGATCAGACCTCGTCGCGGCGAAATTTGCGAGATAATAGAACCAGTATCTACGATAAGTGGCCCGATTCTAGCATGGGATTGACGGTGCGAGAGACTGTTCAGCCCCAGGACTCGCCGAGAGCGAGGCCTCCCCAACTGATCAGATCAACAGAGCGAAGACGGGCCTTTCCGGCTCACCAGGCCCAGCGTGTGTTGCTGGAAAAAGAGCGCCGGTGGGCTCCCGTGGCCTACGTGGTCTTCGGGGCCGCGGTTCTGGCTATCCTGGCGATTGCGTACACGAGTTTCGCGTTTTCCAGCTACCGAAGCGTTATCCTTCCCGGCGTCCGCGTCGACCAGGTATCGCTCTCGGGCTTGACCGAGTCCCAGGCTCGCAACCGTCTTATCGACGACCTGGATGCAATCTACTTCGTTCCCGTTCGCTTGATTCACAAGGGAAGCAGCGGCACCCAGATCTGGAAACCGAACAAGAAGCAAATCGGCCTGGAGTATAACGTCAATGCGACGGCTTCGACCGCGATGTCCGTCGGGCGCCACGAATCGTTCTTCGAGCAGCTTTTCGATCGCATGCCGATTCACCCCGATCACTCTGTTGCGCTCCTCTATAAGCTCCAGGAAAAGAAACTGAGCGCGTACATCGAAGGCAAGGCGGCCACAATTGCGCAGCCGGCCCTGAACGCACGTCTGAG
>JBOGSL010000266.1:0-2631 GCA_050695395.1 Chloroflexota bacterium
ACATCGCCGTGGACCGAATCGGAGAAATCGTAGTCGAACCGCGCGAATGCCTGGTCCATCTGCAGCGATGCCGCGAACGAGGAGTTGTTGTAGGCCCCGCAGCCGCCGCTGTAGATGCCTTTGGTCCCAGTCGGTGAGCCGGTGACGCAGGGGGCGAGGTAGCCGTCGCTCGTGAACTGCTGGCCGGCCAAGGGGCCGCTGGTGATCAAGCCACCGAAGGTCGAGGTGCCGATCCGGGTATTCTCCACCAGCCGATACGGATCCGCAGCGGCACCGGCGCCCTGCATCGTCCACACGTCCCGGCCCCACTGCCGCTGGTTGCGGTAGAGGATGCTCGGATCGCTGCGGTTCTCCAGGCTCATTTCGAAGTGGCCGCGCCCACCGAACAGATCCTTGCCCCAGGCAACGCCCTGGTCGTACGTACGGTCGTCGTAGTCGCCGGAAATGCCCGCATTCGCCTGCACTTTGAGGCCGGTGAAGTGTGTATTGGTAATGAAATTGACGACACCGGTTACTGCGTCAGAGCCGTACACCGCCGACGCGCCACCGGTCACAATGTCCACGCGCTGCAGCAGCATCTGCGGGATCATGTTCACATCTGTTGTGCCATCAGGCGACGTCGCTGGAACACGCTTGCCGTCGTAGAGCACCAGCGTACGCAGATACCCCATATTGCGCAGATTGAGGACGTTGGCGGAAGGATTGGGGGCCGCAGGACCGGTGCCCAGATTGCCCGTGCTGGCGTTGGTGAACTGGTTGCGCGAGCCGGAAAAAGTGGGCAAATCGTTCAGCTGGTCGGCCACCGTGGTGGGCTGCAGCTCCGACATCGAGCCCATATTGATCGAGGTGAGCGGCGTCGGACTGTCGAGGCCACTCTGAATGACACGCGAGCCGGTGACCGTCACCTCTTGCAACTGCTCGACGTTGGCCGGCTGGCCGGTATTCGCGGCGACGATGGTGGCCTGAGCGTCGGCCGTGGCTGCAGCGGCCAGTTGGGCGGTCGCCGTAGCGGCGGCGGTTGCTTGCGCGCCCTGCGCGCTTGCCAAGGATGCCAATACCATCGCGGCTGCGCCGGACAGCAACGCTTCTCTCCTACTCCGATACATGTCGCCACCCCCACGAAAGCTTGAAGTGTCCCGGCAGTGAGCGCGTTGCGTGCGAGCCACAGGCCGGGAGTGGAGTGCGTACCATGCCATCGCAGCGCGGTGCCGTGTATAAATGTTCGGTGCCTAGGCATTAATTTGCGGAGTGGCGACGCTCGGCCGCATCAGCGATATTCAATCGAGACCGATGCGCTTCTGATTGGCCCTTTTCATTGCAGCCGGCAATAATCGCGGCTGTTTGCCTCGCGGGCGGCGGAACCTTGGAGTCCTTTGATGGCGAGAATGGTGCTGGGAATGGCGGTACCGCACAGCGGCATGCTGGGCAAAGCTCCGGAGGCATGGTTCGAGGACGGGGAGCGGGACCGCAAGAAGGAGGACCTCTGGTTCCGCAATCGGATGTGGACCTACGCGCAGCTCGAGAAGCACCGCGTGGGCGATGGCTTTCGCGCCCCGCTCTCCATCGAGGAGCGGCGCGCTCGCGCGCAGCGCTGTTGGGACGCGCTCGATGAGCTGCGCCGCATCTACCGGGAGGTGAAGCCAGACGTGGCCGTGATCCTCGGCAAGGATCAGCGCGAGATCTTCATTGACACGACGCCCTCCATCGCAATCTACACGGGCAAGACGATCGAGAACGGACCGCCGCAACGGCCAGTATATGCGCCGGCACGCACGTTGATGCACGCTGCCCTGCCTGAGCTCGCGCTATATTTGACCGCGTCGCTGGAGCAAGTCGGATTCGACATCACCGAGATCGTGAGATGGCCGCCGAACGTTTGGCTGAAGCAACAGCCCGTGGTTCCGCACGCGTTCGGCTTCATCTATCACCAGATCATGGTGGATCAGCCGCCGCCCAACGTGCCGATCCTGATGAACACCTTCTACCCGCCCACCCAGCCGCCGTTCCGGCGCGCCCTCGCCTTCGGCCAAGCGCTCTTCAAGGCCATCCAGGATTGGGATACCGAGAAGACGGTCGCCATCATCGCTTCCGGCGGCCTGTCGCACTTCGTCTGCGACGAGGAGCTCGACCGAGTCTTCCTGAGCGCCTTCGAGACTTATGACTTCGAGCGGCTCGCCCAGGTGGACGAGCGCTCCTACCAGTCGGGAACCTCGGAAGTGAAGCTCTACGTACCCGTCCTGATCGCGATGCAAGAGCTCGGCTGCCGGATGGATCTCATCGATTACGTCCCGTGCTATCGCACGGAGGCCGGAACGGGAGAAGGATTCGCGTTCATGTCCTGGGCACCCGCCGCCAGGACCTGACCGCCCGCGCGTAACCGACGATCAGGAGCTCGAGCCGGACCTGCGATCCGACTGAATCTGGCTCGCACTCAGGAAGCGTCCGGGCTTCAGAAGCCAGCCGTCCACGAAGTCGAAGGCCCGCTTGAAGGTGTCGCCGTACTGCGGCTCGCAGGGCAGAAACCCATGATTCGCGCCTTCGTCGCCCACGAATATCTTGTCCTTTGCGGCCGAATGAAAGTACGCGGTCTCGAGCAGCACCAGGTGCGCGGCGCAGGTGGCGGACATCACC
>JBOGSL010000267.1:0-4799 GCA_050695395.1 Chloroflexota bacterium
ATACGGGCGCGTTCGGCTTCACGGCTATCGAGATTCTCTTTTCGTTTTCGCGGAGCTTTCCGCTGTCCCTTGTCTTGCTGGTCTTCGTCGGCATGGCCTCCACGCTCTTCACCACCACCTCGAATACGCGAATCCTCTCACTTACTCCGTCTCATCTCCAGGGGAGGGTCATGAGCGTGTATTCGCTTTTCTTTCTCGGTATGACGCCATTCGGCAGCCTGCTGTCGGGGCTGGTGGCCGAGAAGCTGGGGGCGCCGGTAGCTCTCATCGCGGGTGCCGCTATCACCCTGGCTTTTACCCTTGTGGTGTTCGTCTACAATCCCTCCCGGCGACGGGCCGAGAGAGCCGCGCGAGCCGGCCAGGGCAGCTAGGCAATTGTCGACTAGAATTGGTGTAGCAAACCGGTGGCCGAATGACGAATGCGGAAAAGGGTAGGGAGCACACCTATCAATGGCTCCTGCGGGCTCTGGGAGCCTACCTCGACGAACAGAGCAGCTGCCGCATAAGCCTGGTCGAAGTACCCGAGGGCTTTGTCGTCCGGCTTCAGCGGAATTTTCACCAACTCGAGCCGCTCAATTATCTTCTTCGGCGAGAAGACTTGCGCGAACGGCTGGAACAACTGCCTCGATCAAAGGGGCCGAAGATGCCCATACGCCACCAGGGGATCTGGTCGCGGTTTCCTAGCGGACATCAGGATTGCTTCCGAGCCCTGGGGTTTGAGCTTGACGACACAGGAGCACGCCGCATCTTGCTCGATGAGCTGGAAGACCAGCTGGTGCTGAGCTATCAGACCAGGGATGAGGAGCGAGAGGGCGGCTGGCGGAAGCAGATGCTCGTTCTCTCCGAGCAGGACGTGGAAACAGTTCTCAATGCAGCTTTTGCCCGAAGGGGCCAGCCAACACACTAATCCGGAGGCGACGATGGAAGGCTATACGGCACGCGACGCTCTTATTGTGATGCGCCTGGATCTGGCCGACTCACTTGGCGAGATAGATCAGGAGCTTGCCGAACTCGAGGAGACGCTGGAGTTCTCGGGGATCGCCGAGCAGCTTCTGGATGACGAGTCGCTCACGGATCTTCCTGCGATCAAGCGCTGGCTGGACACCGTAAGCAACCACCCCGATCTGGAGCGCGATCGCGAAGAGCTGATGGCGGAGCGGGAGGAACTGGTTGAGGCGCTGGACAATCTTGCCGCCCGGCTGACCGGAAACCCCGAGACGAGCCGATAAGACCTTTCACCACTGCTCTCCCGAACCCGAACTGGAAGTAGTCCGCGGAGTCAGCCTTTTCAGCTTCCCGGATCAGGGCAGGAAGTGTCCTCGGTGATCGGGACCGTCTGCGTTGCTGTCGGCGGTTGGATGGGCGCCACGGCTCCCCAGCTGACGACCATCTGGGGATTTGCTCCCGGGATAATCTGGAACCAGTCGCCGACGCCTGGATTATTGATCTCGGTCTTGAAGTCGACCGGGAAATCTTGCGGGTCGTTGAAGGTTCCCCCGGAGTTGATCGTGGTCTGGTCTGCATGCATCGCCCAGGGCGTGGCGTACGGATCGCTGCCGCAAACATGGCCCGAGTACGTGCGATAGGTATCGGAACGTGCGCCCAGGATGTCGACCCAGTAGTGGACTTTCGCACCGGAGAACATGAAGCCTCGCGCTTGATGGAACGACACGTGAGCCGTGAACGAGAGCGGCTGGGTGGCGAACATGGCGGATAGTTCGCCGCGGAGAACCGGATCAGTGATCTTGAAATCAAAGCCGGGCGTGGCGGTAACGGTGACGTCGCGGGTCACAAGCGAGCCAAAGCCGGGAAACGCCTCGTCTTTCGGCTGGAAGCTCATCACCGCCTGCCCACTGTCGTCCGTTACGAGGGCGGGGACGACCGCGCCGTACTTGTCGAGATCTGCGTGATTCCAGTTGATGTCGAGACCTGAATTCCCGGTGGGCGCCACAAATGGCGGGTTCAGACAGGGAAGGCTCGCATGCGCGCGATTCTCAACTTGTACCCGGAACGTGAGGCTCTTGCCCGCGTTCGCCGCGTGTCCGGCCGGCCCGTCGTGAGTGTCCGCGCCGTCCGGCATGTCGCCCGTTATGTCGAGATTGTAGAAATAGCTGATGCCGAGCCCGACCACCGCCCACATATCGACCCGAACTTCGGTGTCCGTTGCAATGGTGACGTTCTGATCCCAAAACTCGCCGGGAACAACATCGCCGATCGCGGGGCACTTCGGCAGAGAGGACTGATGCGACCTGAGACCTAACGAGTGGATGGGGGAATGGAAAACTCCGTGGGCCGTCGGCGGCCCAGCTGCGGGGGACAGCCCTTCGATCAGGAGAATGACGAATTGCAGGGGATCGAGTGACGACGTGTCGGAGACGCTACGGAGATCAACGGCCGGAGAGCGGTGTAACCCCAGCTGAAGGACGATCAGGTCAGCGAGATTATGCGGGCTGGTCGGTTTGGCCGCCGCCGCTGCTAGAGCAGTGGCAATCGCGTTGCGCTCGGTGGCGCCAGTGGGAGCGGCGCCGCTGATCTGGAGATTAGCCGCGGCTTCGAGTTGCGCCAGGGTGTCATAGCTGAGCGTCTGTTTCTGGGCGAAGCCCTGGTCGAGAGATTGGACCCAGCTCTCCGGGAGGAAGAAGTTCGTCTTGGCGGAAACCTTAACGACGTCATGACCATGCGCATTGAGAACCGGTATGCGAAGCGCCGCCAGCGCTTTGTCGATACCGGCGATGCGAGCGTCATCGGAGGCCGCGCCATCTATTGCCGCGGCAAGCTTGGCCGCCAGTTGATCGTAATTGGTCGCCTTGTGTTTCCCCGTATGCTTCTTCTTGCTGCTCGCGCACACCTTGACGTGCTTCTTCTTGCCGTGCACCTTTTTGGTGACGGTGTGGCATTTGGCTTTTTCGACGCGCCCCGCAGCGTCGGCGGAGTCCTGCCGATGTAGATCAAAAGAGAATAGGATCGTCAGGCAGATCAGCAACGTGAGACCGAGTCGACGCATCATGGAGCACCTTCCTAACCGCGGGTAACTTGCCATAGTAACCGCCCACCGGGCGAAGGGCAAAAAATCGGCCGACGAGAGCTCGCCGCCGATTGTCCCGTCGAAGATCATCGAGTCGACGCGGGAAGGGCTCCACTTTGCCCCGCCTCTCGTCAAGGCGGTTCGCATTGGTTCGATGGGGCGCCTGCAATCGGCTGAGGATCGGCGTCGGGATCAGGAAGAGAATCCGGGATCGCGTCTATCGACCGACGTGGAACGGTTCGTCGACCACAGCGCCCCGGTCCGTCCCTAGCCCCGCATCCTCCGCCAGTTTCGTATTGAGTCCGGCGCCCACGCCCGCCACGACCACGTCAGTCGACAGGGTTTCACCGTTGTTGAGGGCGACGGAAACGTCGCGTTCCGCCTCAGCGTGCGGCGGTCTGCGGAGTTTTCCGCATCTGGTTAATGATGGCATCGGCCATCTGCGAGGTTCCCACTCCACCGACCCGGTCGGGCTTCAGGTCGTACGTTACGTCCTGGCCCTGGGCGATCACCTGGGCTAGACCGCCCTCCAGCCTGTCGGCCGCATCCGTTTCTCCCAGATGGCGCAGCATCAGCACGCCGGAGAGGATGGTGGCGGTGGGATCAGCCTTGTTTTGCCCGGCATACTTGGGGGCGCTGCCGTGAACCGGCTCGAAAAGGGCGGCGTGTTCGCCGATGTTCGCCCCGGGAGCGACCCCTAGACCGCCCACGAGGCCGGCGCAGAGATCGGAGATTATGTCCCCGTAGAGATTCATCATCACCAGCACATCGTAATCCTCCGGTTTCTGCACAAGCTGCATCGCCATGTTGTCGATCAGCACTTCTCGGAATTCGATGTCCGGATACTTCTGAGCCACGTCCCGGGCAACATGGAGGAACAAGCCGTCAGTGAACTTCATGATGTTGGCCTTGGTGATGGCCGCGACGCTCTTCCGACCGTTGTCGCGGGCATACTCGAAGGCGTACCTGACGATCCTTTCGGTACCGCTGACGGAGATCGGCTTGATGCTGATCCCGGAGTCCGGCCGGATGGGCTTTCCGCTCATCTTGTCGAACATCTCGATGAGCTCGCGCGTCTCCGGCTCATTCGCCTCGAATTCCACCCCCGCATAAAGGTCCTCGGTGTTTTCGCGCACGACGACCAGATCGACATCGTGATAGCGCGAACGGACACCTTTGTAGTACTTGGCGGGTCGCAAATTGACGTAGAGGTCGAGGGCCTTTCGGAGAGCCACGTTGACGCTGCGAAAGCCGGTGCCGATGGGCGTCGTCACCGGCCCCTTGAGCGCCACGCCGTTTTTGGCGACAGATTCGATCACCCGCTCCGGCAATGGAGTTCCATACTTCTCCATGACATCGGTGCCGGCCTCTTCAATTTGCCAGTCGATGGGAACGCCCGTAGCATCGATCACCCGCCGCGCCGCGGCGGTCACGTCGGGCCCGATGCCGTCGCCGGGGATGAGAGTCACACTGTACGTCATGCAAACCTCGCCTGGAATATTTAGTGGGACAGCGCGGGGACGCGATATGGCGGGAGGGTACAGCGAGCGTGGCCATCGACGCGATAGCCGAGCGCGTACTCGCCCTGGATCTTCTGGTGGATCTCGCGAGTGCCCTCGTAGATGACCGGAGCACGGGCATTGCGAAGCATGCGGAAGACGGGATACTCGTCGGAGTAGCCGTAGGCGCCGTATATCTCGACGGCATCGTTAGCCGCTTCGAATGCCGCATCACAAGCAAACCACTTGGCAAGCGAAACGGCGCGGTTGGAGGG
>JBOGSL010000268.1:0-2500 GCA_050695395.1 Chloroflexota bacterium
TCAACCGCAACCGCGCTGTGCGTTCACGCTCGCACGCTAACGCTTCGCTAGCGAACACGTTCGCGCCAATCCGACGGTGCGGACGCCGGGCAGCCGGCGCAGGAGCTAGCCGGCCTACGGAAGGCGCTGCGCGCCTTCGCGCACGAACACGCCCCGCCGATCCAAATACTCCGCGACTCAGCGCCGGGTCGGTCGACGGCGGCGGGTGGGGGCGGTCGTGATCCTCACGGTCCGATAATGCCTATGTCGGGAGGGCACGTGATGGTCATAAAGCATGGGCCCGAGACAAGCGCTCACGCGCGGCATCGGCGCGCGCCGGTCTCCATCGTCGTTCAACCGAGCACGATCTGGGCGGTAGCCGCCATTGCCGTCGGCCTCGCGCTCCTCTGGATCGTGGTGACCCGCGGCCTCTCCATCCTCATTCTGCTCTTCGTGGCCATCATCTTCGCCGAGGGTATCCGACCGGTGGTGCGCTGGCTCAGTCAGAGCTTCTTGCCTCGCGTCGCCGCCATCGGGCTGATCTATCTGGCCCTCCTGGCCATCTTTGTGGGGCTGGGGTACCTCTTGATCGAACCGGTGGTCGCTCAGGCGACGTCCTTCTTCAGCAATCTGCCACACTACGCGAGCCATCTCCAGCGAATAATCACGCACGCCCAGAACCTAGCGGGACACGGCACGGCGCTCGCCGGCGGGCTCCAGCACGCTCGGTCGGATGGTTTGAAGCTGGTTGAGGGCAGCGCGTCGTTTCTGATAACCGCGCCGCTGGCAATCGGCGCTCTTCTCTTCGACCTGGCTACGATCCTGATCATGGCGTTTTTCTGGCTGACGGCGGTTGAGGGCTTGAAGCATTACGTCGTCGGGCTGTTTCCACGCAGCCACCAGCCGATGGCCGGCAGCGTTCTGGCGGAGATGGGAGAGGACCTCGGCGCCTACGTTCGGGGCGTGGCGGTGAATGCCATCATCGCCGGAGTTCTGGTCGGCGGAGGTCTGGCGCTGCTCGGAGTTCCCTATGCCGTGCTGCTCGGTGTGGTGGCGGGTCTGCTCCAGGCAGTCCCGGTGCTCGGAGGCTACGCGAGCGCGGCTCTCGGAGTCGGAGTGGCATTCCTGACGAGCGGAGTGATCAAAGGCGCAGAGGTGTGGGCCTTTTTCGTCATCATTCAGAACGTCCAGGGCTCGGTGATCATGCCGCTGATCCTGCGCCGCGCCATCTCCATTAATCCCCTTACCATTCTGGTGGTGGCGCTTCTCGGCGTGGCGGTTCTGGGGATTGCCGGGGGCATCATCGCGGTGCCGCTCACAATCACGATTCGTGTCGTGCTCGACCAGGTAGTCCGGCCGGAGCTGCATCGCCGGGATGAGGCAGCAGCGAGACAAGTGGGGACGCCGTAGATCCGGACCAACCGCCAGGCCGCGAAGAGAATCGCAGTCGGGTCATGTGGCGACTACAGCTAGTCGTGCCGGGGCCGGGGTGGTGTATGCTGAGGGCCCACGCTTGGCAGGCCCGCCGCGTCCCGACCAATTACTCGAACGCGATAAGGAGTCCCGAGTGACAGTGCACCTCAGAGCAGGCGCCGCAACGGCAATTGCCGCGTTTTTGTTGGTGACCTCGTCCTTCGCCGCGCAGACATCCCTAGCATCAGTGCCCCGAGGTAGTCAGGCGTCGATCGCCCACTCCGACGTGCACCCGCTCCCAATCGAAAGTCGCTCCAGCGGCGAGTTGCCTCTAGACGGTGCACTGTCAACCACAAGTACCATCCAGTTCTCCGTTGTGACAACGGGCCCGGTAAAAGAGAACGACTTCCTCGGCGGTCTTGCCGCCGAATTCACCGACACCGCGAACTCCACGCCGTCGGCATCCGATTACGGCGCTACCTTCGACTGGGGCGACGGCACCGTGATGAGCACGGCTGACGGTACGGCCATGATCACATGCAACGATAAGACAACCGGCCAGTGCGAGTTGAGCGTGAGCGGTCACGCTTACGCGGACGAGGCGACCCAAACGGTGACGGCGACCGTCTATCCGAAGGGCGACACGCCCACCAGCGCGTCCGCGGCTAGCGATCAAGGCACGCTAACGGTGGGCGAGGCCGACGTCCTGTCGGCTGACTCGACGGGCCTCATCCATCTGAGCAGCGCGCACTCGTACTCGGGGCCTGTCGCCACTTTCACCGATACCGGCTACCCCTCGAACGCAGCCTCCGACTTCACTGCCACCATCGATTGGGGAGACAAATCCTCCAGCGACGGAACGGTTA
This sequence comes from Chloroflexota bacterium, assembly GCA_050695395.1. Classification (GTDB taxonomy): domain Bacteria; phylum Chloroflexota; class UBA5177; order UBA5177; family UBA5177; genus JBOGSL01. Next base: position 2,259 of record JBOGSL010000268.1, read on the forward strand.
CCGGCGATGGCTCCGGCACGTTCACTGTCTCCGCCAGCCACACGTACGCGTCCTCCGGGCCGTACTCGGTCTCGGTGACGCTCTCCGAAGATTTGCAGGGCTCCGCGCAGACCACCGCCACGACCACTGCGGGCACCATCCAGTTCTCCCTTATCACGACCGGAAAGATCAAGGAGAACGGAGAATTCGGCGGTCTTGCCGCCGAATTCACCGACACCGCGAACTCCACGCCGTCGGCATCC
>JBOGSL010000269.1:0-5318 GCA_050695395.1 Chloroflexota bacterium
TGGCGGAGGGGGTGGGATTCGAACCCACGAGACCCTCGTCGGGCCTGCTCGCTTTCGAGGCGAGTGCACTAAACCGGACTATGCGACCCCTCCCCGCCGCGTTCAGTTTATCATTACGATCGGCCGAATTTCTGCAGCCGCGTCGCGCGCGGACAGGGCGTGGGGTCGTGGGACGGGACCCTCAGGCGAGACTCATGATATCGGCAGCAAACCGCGTCATCCGGGACGCGGGCCGGATGCAGGGGCAGATCCAGCGGCTGCCGGGAGCGCCCGGGTGCCCGCGCGCACGTGGCTGAGCGTGACCGCGGCGACGTGGTCACATCGCACGAGATGGCACAATTGGGTGTAGGCACCGTCGAGGTGATGTCTGCGATTCAGGCGACTCGCACAACTGGATTGGAACGCATGCACCAGGCCCCATACAATACGCCATGACAACTTCCGACACTATTCCATCTCAGGAAGCTATCGACGCAATCCCGCGCGATGCCTCCGGCCGTCGCATTACACGCGAGGTGATGGTGGGTGAGGTGGGGGTGGGCGGCGACAATCCCATCCGCGTCCAGTCGATGACCACCACCCTGACCAAGGACATCGATGCCACCGTTGCCCAGGTGGCACGGCTGGTGGGGGTGGGCTGCGAGATCGTACGCATCACCACGCCCACGCCGAGCGACGCCCGTTGCCTCGAGCCCATCAAGGAAAAGCTCGCGCAGCGCCGTGTTCACGTGCCGCTGGTGGCCGATATCCACTTCAGCCCGGCCGCGGCGATGGCGGCGGCGGATTTCGCCGACAAGGTTCGCGTCAACCCGGGCAACTTCGTCGACTCGCGCAAGTTCGCGGTGCGCGAATACAACGACGAGCAATACGAAGCCGAGCTGCAGCGCGTGGCGGAGAAGTTCACCCCGCTGGTTCTGAAGTGCAAGGAACGCGGCGTCGCCATGCGCATCGGCACCAACCACGGCTCGCTTTCCGATCGCATCATGAATCGCTTCGGCGACACGCCGCTGGGCATGGTGGAATCGGCCCTCGAGTTCGTGCGCGTGTGCGAGCTGAACGACTATCACGACATCATCCTCTCCATGAAGGCGTCCAACCCCAAGGTGATGATCGCCGCCTATCGCATGCTGGCGTTTCGCATGGCCGAGCTGGGGATGGATTACCCGTTTCATCTGGGGGTAACCGAAGCAGGCAACGGCCAGGACGGTCGGATCAAATCGGCCGTGGGCATCGGGTCGCTGTTGGAAGACGGCATTGGCGACACGATTCGCGTCTCCCTGACGGAGGAGCCGGAAGCGGAGGTGCCGGTTGCCTTCGCGCTGGCACGTCGGTACTCGAAGAACCGGCTCCGAGCGCAAACGCCGGTGCCGCCAAGCACCTATCAGCGCCGGGCGACGACCCCGATCGACATCGACGGGCTGCAGATCGGTGGCGGAGCGCCTGTCGCCGTGATCGGCCATCTCGGATTGGGTCTGCTGCCAGAACAGGAATGGGTGGCGCACGCGCTTCGATGGGCCAGTCCGGCGGGTCGACGGCGGCCGAAGCCGGATGCCGCCCTGATCGGCGGATTGGAGCGGGACGGCCGCTCGGCGACACGCGTTCGGCGGAGCGTGGCGAAGTGGCCAAACTCCCGCCTGCCGCTCATCGGCGAGATTTGGGAGCTCCCGGCCGTCCCCTCGGCCCTACCCGAGCTCGACGCCCTGCTGATCGATGTTTCTATCCAGCGGCCCGACCGGATACTGGACAGCGTCATGCTCGGCCTCATTCGGGAGTCGGGTAAACCAGTGATCCTGCAATCCTCCCGTGACGACTATAGTCAGGGTTGGATCGACGAGCTGCTGGCGATGGCCCGCAAGTACCAGCAGGCCGGCATTCCCATCGCTCTTACGCTTTTGCCCGATGATCCCGAGTACATCGACTCGTACCGCCGGCTGGCGACCCGCATGGATCGGGAGGGCCTCGAGGCGCCGCTGATCCTCTCCGGAAGATCCGAGTGGTTGCCCCTGGCGACGACGATGGGGTCGCTGTTGTGCGACGGCCTGGGCGACGCCGTCCTGCTCGAGCCTACCCAAGATGCCCAGAGTGCCATGGAGCTGGCCTTCGACCTGCTGCAGGCCACCGGCGCGCGCATAAGCAAGACCGATTACGTGGCCTGCCCCTCCTGCGGCCGCACTCTCTTCGATCTGGAGGAGACCACCGAGCGGATCAAGCGGCGCACCGCGCATCTGGTGGGGGTGAAGATCGCCATCATGGGGTGCATCGTCAACGGGCCGGGAGAGATGGCGGACGCCGACTTCGGCTACGTGGGCGGAGCGCCCGGCCAGGTGAATCTCTACGTGGGCAAGCAATGCGTGGAGAAGGGGGTGCCGGCCGAGGAGGCGGACGGCCGGCTGATCGAGTTGATCAAGCAGCACGGCAAGTGGGAGGAAGAGGAGGACGAGGAGGGGTGAGGCAACTCGGCGAGATCGTCCATCTCCAGGTGCAGACGGCTCCCCTCAAGTACGGTCCATGGGGCCACAAGTCCTATCACCCGGAGCACATCCGCCGGGTCGATCGCGTCTCCCTTTCCTCGAGAGGCGTGCTGGGCCGGGACGGCGCCGAGGCCGTCGCCGACGTGCATCATCAAGACCACGTCCTGCGCAAGAACAAGCACGGCAAGAACGGCGTCTCCATCCTCTTCACGCGGCATTACGAGGAGATGCAGGAGCGTTTCGGCGACCACCTCTATCCGGGCGTAGCCGGAGAGACGATCCTGGTGCGGAGCGAGCATCGCATCTACGAGGGGGATCTGCGGACCGGAGTGATCGTGCGGCATGGGGACGGGGAGGCGCGGCTCGAGCTGTCCAAAATCGCCGAGCCTTGCGTCGAGTTCAGCCGCTACGCCAGTTGCCGCCCGGCACGCCTCAAGACCGACGCGGCCGTCCGCGAGGCACTGGACTTTCTCCGCGGCGGCACGCGAGGGTATTACCTCGCCTATGCGGGTCCGGAGATGGAGATCGCGCTTGGCGACGTGGTGTACGTGCCCTGACTCGTGGGGACGCGATGGGCGCGTGCGTTGGTCCGGAGATGGAGATCACGCCCGTCGGCCGGGCGTGCATCCCGTTTACGCGACCCTCTTGAACCCCTGCTTGGAGGCTTCGTCCACCACCAGTCCACGTTCCCCGCTCACGGCGCCCATCTTCTGTCCGTTTAAGGAAGCGTGGAGGGCTTTCCCGTTCATGGTGACGACGTAAATGGACTTCTTGCCGTACCAGGATCGAACGGCATTGCGGTGCAGGTCGCCCTGGAAGCTCTGCTTGCCGTCGACCGTGACGCGCACCCAGACGCGCTGGTTGGCGTGCAGCGCGAGGTGCAGCGAGATGTACTGGCCGCCGGCGAGGCCGGCGCCGAGGTTGTTCGGGGTGACGTTGAGCTGCGGGGCAAACGCCTGGGCATTGGTTTCGTTGTACTGACGAATCAGGTAGGCGCCGACCAGCACGACAGCCAGCGCGCCGATGAAGAGGAGCAGGCGCGAGCCGGGCCGGCGGCGGTCTCTGTTGGCGAGCATCCGGGCGGCCGGGCGCACCTCGGGTTGGGGCGGACGTAGCCCGTTGTACTCCTGGAGGACGTCATCCGGCTCAAGGCCCAGGAATTCGGAGTAGGTGCGCAGAAAGCCGACATTGTACGCCGCGCCGGGAAGCAGCTTGTAATCGCCGCTTTCCAGTGCTTCGAGAAAGACGGGTTTGATGTGGGTGGCCTGGGCGGCGTCGAACACGCTGAGAAAGCGGCTCTCTCGGGTTTCTCGCAACATTCCGCCAATGTCGCTCACATGGCCTCCTCGGTGGTGGTGGTGACTGCAGGAAGACACGTCGTGGGCTGCCGGGCCTTCATCAGCATAGAGAGAGGAGCGGGCGAAAGTCAAAAAGGAGGACGGCGATTCGGAGTCGAATTGGTTGGCGGCCGCCGGTCTATCCTGATGCATGCCGATCGAGTTTCGCCGCTATCCGCTTATTGCGCGCTCGCTCAGCTCGGATGGCTCGAAGGAGATCGAGCGACGGCTGGAGCGGCGGATCGATCCGCTGCTCGGCTACAGTTCCCGCATCGTGCCCGGCGTCAAGCTCCCGGTGGCCGAGGAATCGGCTCTCGAGCCGCTGCGTCGGCCCAACCAGACCTGCCCGTTCTGCCCGGGACAGCTGCAGGCGGTCACACCCCGCTTCCCGCCGGAGATCGTGCCGCAAGGACGCATCCGCCTCGGCCAGACGACCGTCGTCCCGAATATCGTGCCCTACTGCCAGTACGCCGCGGTGGCCGTGTTCACGCCTCGCCATTGGCTCGATCTGCCCGATTTCACTCCTCGGCTGCTTGCGGACAACCTCAACGCCGTCATCGACTACATCCGTCTTGTCGCCGCCATCGATGAAGCCGCGGCCCACGCCAGCTACAACATCAACTACCTCTACCCCTCCGGTGGCAGCCTGCCGCACCCCCACGCCCAGGTGTATCTCGATCGCTACCCCACGAATCTCATGCGCGAGGTGAGCATGGCCTCCGCCGCCTATCGCGAGGCAGGCGGCTATTCCTACTGGGATGATCTGGCCGCGCGCGAGGAGACCGGCCCTCGCTTTATCGGCCGCACCGGTTCCGTGAGCTGGATGGCGCCCTTCGCTCCGATGGGTTTCAACGAGGTGCGTGGCATCGTGGATGGGACCGAGACCATCCTCGGCCTCGATGCGCAAGACGTGGCGGATCTGGCCGATGGCATCTCGCGGATTCTGGCCGGCTACCATCGGGCCGGCTACAACAGCTTCAATCTAGCGCTGTACTCCGGGAGGCTGGGCGGCGAGCCGGGCTACCGCGTCAATCTCTCGATGATCACGCGCAGCGCTCTGGTGCCCTACTACCGCAGCGATGCCATGTACCTCGAGCGCCTTCATGCGGAGGCTGCCGTCGATCGACCGCCGGAGGAGGTGGTAGCTGAGATGCGGCCTTCGTTCGAGGGATGAGATCGCTGTAAGTCCCGAAGGACCGAATCGTGCGCCTGGACCTACCACGTAGCACGATGACCGAGCAGATAGGGATACGTGAACTTCGCCAGAACGCAGGCGAATGGCTGCGGCGCGTCAAGGAGGGCGAGTTCTTCGAGATTACGGATCGCGGCCGGCCGGTGGCGCTGCTCGTGCCTCGGCCGGAGGGTGGCAACATCGAGCGCATGATCGCCGTGGGGCACGGGAGAAGGCGCGCAGCGCCTTCCGTAGGCCGGCTAGCTCCTGCGCCGGCTCTCCGACGTGTGGAGCTTCGGATTGTCGCGAGCTTGTTCCCCGCGCATGCGCCAGCGAGCG
>JBOGSL010000270.1:0-4834 GCA_050695395.1 Chloroflexota bacterium
GAATTCATGTGAGCCTCCTTCGCCTAGCTTATGGATCAAAAGGTATCCAGTCAGTAGGCATAAATACGGACGGACGGCGCCCGTTGAGGCCCGCGGCGCCCGCGGCGCTGCGCTCAGTCCAGCCCGAACCTGCGGTGAAACCAGACCTTCACCCCGTGGGTCAGCGCCGGAACGTCGAGGCGATCGAGCAGTTCGCCGTGCTTCAGAAGGTACCGATACTCCACCGGCTGCTGCTGGGTGTAGCCGACCGACGGTCGATCATCAGTGCAGCCGCATCGCTCGTAACACAATAGCCTGGCTGCGAGTCTCATCGTGTGCAAAGTAGACGAGCGTAAGCGCAGCGCGTGCGGGTGCGCTTCGAAGGAGGCGCGCCGTAAGCTCATGCAAGCATCTTCTTCTCAGCAAATCGCGCCCCAGCTCGTAACCGGCGGCACCCGACGTTCGAATTCTCGAGCCCCGCCGCTCATCCGTAATTTCCCGGATACCGGCGCCCGCGACGCGACGCGATGCTCCGGATCGAGCACTCATCGGGTATTCCCATGGACCTGCGGGCAAGCATCCCTGGATCATTCCGGCTGAAACACGACGCGGCGAGGCGATTCGCTTGACATGCGCGATGTGTCGTCCACGCCGAGTCGCACAGAGCTGATTGCCGCCACCGGGAAGAGAGTCCCGGATATCCTCGCACCAAGACTTCGAGTTCTCTTCTGCGGCATCAATCCCGGGCTGTATTCCGGCGCGACGGGTCATCACTTCGCCCGTCCAGGCAACCGGTTCTGGCGTGCGCTGCACGGTGCCGGCTTCACTGAGCGACTTCTCCCGCCCTCCGAGGAGCGCGCGCTCCTCGAGCACGGCTGCGGAGTGACCAATCTGGTCGCACGCGCCACCGCAAGTGCCGAGGAGCTTGACGCAGCGGAGCTCTCGGCCGGACGCCGCAGACTCCTATCGAAGGTGAAGCGCTATGCTCCGACTTGCGTCGCCGTGCTCGGCGTCGGTGCATATCGGACAGCGTTCGCCCGCCCCGCAGCAACTCTCGGCAGACAGCCCGAGGCGTTCGGGGGCGCCGTGGTCTGGCTGCTGCCGAACCCGAGTGGCCTCAATGCCCACTATCAACTCGCCGCGCTGGTTGGCCTCTTCCGTAAGCTGCACGACGCGCTCGCCCGCAAGCTGTGAGCCTGCGTCAATGCCTCAACGCAGCTCTCACTGCGGCAACTTCGTGAGCTGTGGCAAGCGGCCCGTGGTTACCCCAAGGACGTGCGCTCGTAGTTGATGATATCGGCAAATTGCGCGTCACTCAGCGTGATTCCGAAGGGCGGCATCGGGCTGGGACATGGAGCGCGGCACTCCTCCTGCTCTCTATACTTTCGCCAGCTTCGGGCTCGACTCTCAGAGACGCCGCGGTTGAGAAATGCCGCTTGTCAGTAGCGCGAAACTAGAGGTATCTTTTCGAGACGCTTCATCACACGAGAGAGAGCGATATGGGCAATCACCGACAGAGTGATACAAACGCGACCGGCCTCGGCCCGCTGGCGGGTTTGATAGGTGTTTTGGAGGGACACCCTCAAGATCGAGCTGAATGGAGATGGCAGTATCGATTACCAGCAAGACACCCAGCTCGAGATCAAGGGTCGGGGGCTTCTCCATCACACCGACGTCAACCACCTCGAGCGCAGATCCTGAGCCTCGGTTGCCGGTGGACTACGGAGATACCGCCAGGCGAGGCGCTCACACACATGCGTGAAGAGCACATAACGGCTGTCATGCCTCTCTCTGGCCGTGTTCACGCCTTGGCAGGGTTGGGTTTATCCGCAGAGATACCGTATTTTTGCATCGCGGCGGCCACCTTTTGCGGCGGAACCTCGCCCATCTCGGCAAGGCCGTGCAGCGCGCTGACAACGATCCAGTGACGATCCACTTCAAAGAACTGCCGCAACCGCGCACGGGTGTCACTACGCCCAAAGCCGTCGGTACCGAGCACATGATAAGGCGCGGGCACGAAAGCCCGAATCTGCTCGGCGTAGGTTCTGATATAGTCGGTGGCCGCGATCACCGGACCTGGTTGATCCTGCAGGCATTGCGTGACGTAAGATGTCCGCTTGGTGGCGCCGGGATGCAGCCTGTTCCAGCGCTCAACCTCCAGTCCCTCGCGCCGCAACTCGGTGAAGCTCGGTACGCTCCAGATGTCGGCGCCTACCGCCCATTCCGATGCCAGCAATTGCGCCGCCGCGATGACCTCTTGAAGAATGGTGCCCGAGCCCAGTAGTTGCACGCGCAGTGTATGCCCCTGCGGCGCTGCCTTGAGCCGGTACATCCCCTTCACGATGCCTTCGGTCACACCATCGGGCATCGGCGGATGGGGGTAATTTTCGTTCATGATCGTGAGGTAGTAATAGCCGTCCTGCTGCTCGGTGTACAGCCTCTCGAGGCCATCGTGGATGATGGTCACCAATTCATAGCCGAAGGTGGGATCGTAGCAGCGGGCCGTCGGCACGACGGAATAGAGCACGTGGCTGTGGCCGTCCTCGTGCTGCAGGCCCTCCCCGTTGAGCGTGGTGCGCCCGGAGGTGCCGCCGAGCAGGAAGCCTCTGGCGCGCATGTCCGCCGCCGCCCAGCACAGGTCTCCCATGCGCTGGAAGCCGAACATGGAGTAGTACGGCAGGAACGGAATCATGCTCACTCCATGTGTGCTGTAGGCGGTCGCCGCGGCGATCCAGGAGCTCATGGCACCCGACTCGGTGATTCCTTCCTCGAGAATCTGACCCTTGCGGTCCTCACGATAAGACGCAAGCTGGCCGGCGTCCGGCGGCTCGTAGAGCTGGCCTACGGCGGAGTAGATCCCGAGTGGGCGGAACATCCCTTCCATGCCGAAAGTACGGGCCTCGTCCGGCACGATAGGCACGACGCGCGGACCCAGAGTCTTGTCGCGCAACAGCATTTGCAGCATGCGCACAAAGACCATGGTGGTGGAAGCCTCGCGCTCGCCGCTGCCGTCGAGCAGCTTCTGGAAGGCGGCGAGCGGCGGGATCTGCAGCACGTCGCCCTGCCGACGGCGCGCGGGCAGAGGCCCACCTAGCGCCTCTCGCCGCTTTCGCAGGTATTGCATCTCCGGGGAGTCGGCCGGCGGGCGATAGAAGGCGACCGCCTTCACAACGCCCTCGGGAATCGGCACATCGAAGCGATCGCGGAACGCTTGCAGCCCGCCCTCGCCGAGCTCTTCCTGCTGGTGTGCGGTGTTTTGCCCCTGGCCGACACGACCCATGCCGTAACCTTTGACGGTCTTGGCAATCACCACACTCGGTTGGCCGCGGTGCCGGGTTGCTGCATCGTAAGCCGCAAAGACCTTGCGCGCGTCGTGCCCGCCCCAGTCGAGGCGCGCCAGCTCATCGTCGCTGTAGGCAGCAACCATCTCGCGAAGCTCCGGGTCTTGAGCGAAGAAACGCTCACGCAGGTAACCGCCGCCGCGGGCCGAGCAGGCCTGGTAGAGGCCGTCCACCGCCTCTTCCATACGACGCCGCAGACGCCCCTTACGATCCGCGTTCAACAGCGGATCCCAGCGGGCGCTCCAGATCACTTTGATCACGTTCCAGCCGCTTCCGAGGAAGCGCGCTTCCAGTTCCTGAATGATCTTGCCGTTGCCGCGGACCGGCCCATCCAGGCGCTGAAGGTTGCAGTTGACCACGAAGATGAGATTGTCGAGATTCTCCCGCGCGGCCACCTGCAGCGCTCCCAATGTCTCCGGCTCGTCCGTCTCGCCGTCGCCGATGAAGCACCAAACCTTGCGCTCGCCGGTCTCGGCCAGCCCACGCGCCTGCAGATACTTCATGAAGCGCGCCTGATAGATGGCTTGCAAGGGTCCCAACCCCATGCTCACCGTAGCGAACTGCCAGAAGTCCGGCATCAACCACGGATGGGGATAAGAAGACAGACCGCCGCCCTGCGATTCCTGGCGGAAGTGCTGCATTTGCGATACGCTGATACGGCCCTCCAGGAAGGCGCGGGCGTAAACGCCCTCCGCGGAATGACCCTGGAAGTAGACCAGATCACCGCCCCGATCGGCGGTGGGCGCGCGGAAAAAATGGTTGAAGCCGATCTCGTACAGGGTCGCAATGGACGCGTAACTGGCAATATGCCCGCCCAGGCCACCACCGGGCGCGCGCTTGCCTCCGAGAATCAGTGCCAACGCGTTCCAACGGATCAGGGCCTGCAGCCTTGCCTCCAACGCATCATTGCCCGGGAATGCACGATCGGTGGAAGCCGGCAGCGTATTGAGGTAGGGTGTGTTGAGCGGCCACGGCCGCAGGTCGCCCTTGCCCCTGGCACGCCGGATAACCGCATCGATCAACTGATGGGCGCGCTCAGCGCCTTCCCGCTCCCACACGGAATCGAGGGATTGCAGCCACTCCAAGGTTTCCACCGGATCGGGATCGGCTTCTCGCATGAGGTACTCCGCGGTGACTGAAAAGCGGGTCGTTGCGTCTTTGGAAGGCGGACCCTGGAGGAGGTTCTGCGCCGCTGCATGAACAGCCCGCACGCGCCTGCCGAAGGTGTCGCTCAAATCCCTGCGCCAGCGGCTTGGAAAGCGTCGTCGGTTTCATGCTCTGCCTGGAGCGACGCTAGCGCGCTCCCACCGTGAAGGTACGCCCGCCCTCGGACGAAGACGCGTGCAGGGCTTCAAGCCGCGCCTGCTGGGCCGCGAGGCTCAGCACCGCTCGCGGCAACGCGGAAACCCCGGTGGTGGCTCGTATGGGTTGTGACAGCTGGTGCAGGGCCGCGGCCACGCGTTTTGGCGTCCCGAGATCGCTCCACCCGCAGTGCGGCACCGGCAGCACCCGCA
>JBOGSL010000271.1:0-1686 GCA_050695395.1 Chloroflexota bacterium
CGCCCTCGAACCTTCCCGCCGGCGCAGATCTCTCATCCTGATTGACGCGCCTTTCTCATCCAGATTGTCGCGCCGCACTGCGCGCCACCCCGGTCAAAACGCCACCTGATGCCCGGCATGTTCGAGCTGCACGAGGAAGTGATCGCCCGGCGCCGTGCAGCCGGCACACAGCATTGGTACATCAACGTGGGGCTAGCCTCGCCGCCGGTGCCGCCAGCAGCGTCGTGAGCCGCGAGCGCCAAGCTCACGCGGCCTGTTGACTTGAGCTCGGCCTGCGGGTCTACTGCGAGGCGAGTGAACCCGCATTGAGCTCGGTAACGACGCCGGTACCCAACTCATGAGGCTGGTCCCTGGGGGGACGCGTCCGTCTCCGTCTCTGGTGGCGCCTTCTGCTCGCCGTGCCCGTGATCGCGGTCCTTTGGGTGCCGTGACGCCATCAACCTGCAGCTTCTCGGCGGCATCTGGATCATCCAGACGGTGGCCGCGCTGGTGTTCGGACTCTATACGCGTTGGTTCCACCGGTGGGCGCTCGCGCTGGGCTGGCTCGCCGGCATGACGATGGGCGGCTGGCTGGCGATCGGCCTTGGGTTCAAGGGGGGCTGTCTACCCGCTGCACCTCTTCGGCACGGTCGTGCCCACCTACATCGCACTGCTGACCCTGATCGTGAATATCGCGCTGGCCTTCGTGCTGACCTTGGTTTTCCGTACCCTGGGCGTCGCCGACGGAACCGACGAGACGAAAGGAATAGACTTCCGAGCCATCGCGTGATGCATCTCTCCATACGAGGCAAGCAATGACTCTGTCCCTTTACGCCGCTACGATCCCATCCTATCGCCAGACCCTGGGAGCCGTCTCCGGATTGCTGCGCACGGCCCAGCTGTTCTGTGCCGACAAAGGACTCGAGCCTTCGGAGCTCATCCAGGCGCGCCTCGCGCCGGACATGCTGCCCTTTGCGTACCAGGTGAAGTCCACGGCGGTGCACTCTCTCGGCGCGATCGAAGGCGTGCGGCGGGGTGTGTTCTCTCCCGACAAGACGCCACCGCCCGAAACGTTCGCGGACCTGGAGGCCAGGATTACCGCGACGCTCTCGGCGCTCGAGGCAATCGAGCCGGCCGAGGTCGAGTCCTTCATTGGGCGCGACATGCGTTTCGAGTTCGGCGATCGCCGGATCGACTTCACCGCCGAGGAGTTTCTGCTCTCCTTCTCCCAGCCGAACTTCTACTTCCACGCGACAACGGCCTACGACATCCTCCGCTGGAAGAGCGTACCCATCGGCAAGCGCGACTTCCTGGGCAGGCTGCGCAGAAAGGGCTGATCCGCGGCGCTGCGCGCCAGTCTATTCGACGCCTTCGACGATCCGGAAATCGCGCTCTCACGGCATCGCCCAGTGTAGCTGGTGAGCCCGAGCTTCTGCTTCTGGCGTCAGCGGGACTGTGGCGCTGAGTACGTGCGCTCGAATTCGGCGATGTGCCGCGCGACTTCTTCCGGCTTTTCGTGGTGCAGCATGTGACCGGCACCCGGCACGGTCACTTCACGCATGTTACGGATGTGCTTGCCCATCTCGCCGGAAATCTCGCTCATCGCGCGCGAGCGCCCGTTTTCGAGATCACCGCGCATCAGAAGAACGGGGGCTTCGATGCGCGCCCAGCAGGCCTCGGCCTCCTGACGCCGGTAGAGCACCGGGT
>JBOGSL010000272.1:0-2810 GCA_050695395.1 Chloroflexota bacterium
ACGCTGTGGGGCTCCATGTATTCCGACATATCGAGACGGATCATCGCCTCCTGGCCGCCGAACAGCTCGGCTGCCAGAGCACGAGCCAACTCCGTCTTGCCTACGCCCGTGGGGCCGAGGAAGATGAAGCTGCCGATCGGCCGGCGAGGATCCTTGAGACCGGCTCGGGAGCGACGGATGGCGCGCGACACGGCGCTCACTTCCTCGTCCTGTCCGATGATCCGGTGGTGCAAATCCGCCTCGAGGTTCATGAGGTTTTCGCGCTCACCTTCGAGCATCTCGCTTACCGGCACGCCAGTCCAATCCTCGACCACATGCGCTACCTGGTCGACTGTCAAAACCATCGGCTCTGCTTCGGAAGCGTGCTCGCGAGCTTCCTCCAGCTCTCGCTGAGCCAGCAGTTCCTGCTGGCGGAGCTGGGCCGCCCGTTCGTAGTTCTCCGAAAGCGCCGCCTGCTCTTTCTGAGCCTGCAGAACGGTGACTCGGCGTTCCAGCGCGGCCACCGCCTCCGGTCCTTCGCCGCTCTCGCTGGCGTCCAGACGAAGCGCGGAAGACGCCTCGTCGAGCACGTCGATGGCTTTGTCGGGGAGGAAGCGGTCGCTGATGTAACGATCGGAAAGGTTGACGGCCGCCTCGACAGCCGCATCCTCGATCTGGACGCCGTGGTGCTTCTCGTACTCGGGACGAACGGCCTGGAGCATTGCCACGGCCTCCTCCGCTGAGGGCTCGTCCACCATCACCGGCTGGAATCGGCGCTCCAGCGCCGCGTCTCGCTCAATGTAGTGCCGGTATTCGTCCATCGTAGTCGCCCCAACGCAGCGCAGCTCACCCCGGGCCAGGGCCGGCTTTATCATGTCCGCGGCACCGACTGCGCCATCGGCCGCGCCTGCTCCCACCACCGTGTGCAGCTCGTCGATGAACAGTATGATGTCCGGGTTGTCGCGCACTTCCTGCAAGACTTGCTTGACGCGCTCCTCGAACTGGCCGCGGAACATCGCGCCGGCCAGAAGGCCGCCAATGTGCAGCGCGACGATGCGCTTGCCCAGCAAGGCGGCCGGAACGTCGCCTTCAACTATGCGCCGGGCGATGCCCTCCACGATGGCAGTCTTGCCGACGCCCGGCTCGCCCACCAGTACCGGATTATTCTTTTGGCGCCGTGCCAGCACCGTGATGAGCCGGCGTATCTCTCGCGCTCGTCCCGCGGTGGGATCGAGCTTGCCGGCTTCGGCCTCGGACGTCAGATCACGTCCAAACTGATCGAGTGCCGGCGTTTTGCTCTGGGTGCTCTGCCGCTCCGCAGTGGCCGTGGCGGGCGTGCCCTTACCGGCGCTGCCAAAGATAGAGCCCAACGGTGTGCCCGAGGAAGTACCGCCCTGGGCGTTGATGATTTCCTCGGCGCACTCTTCGCAGAAGTAGTGGCGCTCGCGCTCCCCGCTGGCGATCTGGTCGAGGCGCACGCGCGCGTCGTTGATTTGGCATTTTTCGCATTTGGGCATTGAAGTTCCTTTCTACTCCCGATCCCTTGATCGGGGCCGCCCGGGCCTTCGCCGCGGCGGCAGTGCCGCCTGGAAGGCGGCGAGTACCTGTTCCGGTGTGAGATGATCGCCCGCTCGTACCACGTACCTGCGCGTCCACAGCGTCGGAATCTTCGTCATTTCTTCGAATTCGAGACGCAGACAATGCGAGGAATGAGCCTTGAGCTGACAAACAATATGATGTGGGGAAAGTGTGGGTGGCGCGGCCAGAGCCAGATAGACGCAATCGGGATAGATGCTCAGCTCTTCCAGATCGACGTGCAGCTCCGCAGCCTTCTCTCGGATTAGCTCCGCCAGACGGCTGGCCGCTTCCCCTACCAAGCACGGTTTCGAGCGCATCGGACTCCAGGCGAAGTGATAGATGATGCTCGATTCCATGCCGTAATCCGTAGATGCCTCCAATGAAGATACACAATTATAGTCATGAGGAGCGATCGTGTCCACGACCTATCTGGAGACGGAGCGCCTGATCCTGAGGCCGTTCACGACGGCCGATGTCGACAATCTCGCAGGGCTGGACGGCGACCCGGAAGTGATGCGCTACCTCAACGGAGGCGAGCCGACGCCGAGAGAGGTTATCCAGCAGAAGTATCTCCCGCGCTATCTTGGGGAATACGAGCGGTTCGAGGGATTCGGCCACTGGGCGGCACACGTCAGGGACACCGGGGAGTTCGTGGGTTGGTTCGGCCTGTGCCCCGAGGGGGACGGCAACCTGATCGCGGTCGAACTCGGTTATCGTTTGCGTCCCTCCGCCTGGGGAAACGGGTTTGCGACCGAAGGAGCGCGTGGCCTCATTCGTAATGCGTTCACGAGGCTAGGTGTTGAGCGTGTCCTGGCCCATACGTACCAGGACAACCTTGCTTCGATACGCGTGATGGAAAAGGCAGGCATGTCGCTGGCGCGGCGATTCCGGCCCACGATTGGGGACCTGGTGACGGAGGATGATATATACCGAACGGTCGTCGAGGTGTGGGACGGCGACGAGGTGGAATACTGTCTTGAGAAAGCCACGTGGGTAGCGCAAGAGGCATCGCGGCCAGATGAGAGGGTTCGAACGTGAGTCTGGCGCGATAGTAGGGAGCGAAGGGAGGACGGCGGTGAAGGTGCTCTTTGTAGCAGGTTTTGGTCCGATTGTTCGCGATGTGGAGGAATCTCGGAAGCTGTACGGTGACGTTCTGGGCTTGCCCCTCGAGGGTGACGAAAGCTACCTGCATACGGGCGCCGTCGCAGGAGACAAACATTTTGCGCTCTGGCCCCTGTCGGCCGCCTCAGAGT
>JBOGSL010000273.1:0-10254 GCA_050695395.1 Chloroflexota bacterium
CTACGAAGAGCGAGGCCATGGCGGCGATGGTGAACGGGATTCCCACAATCGTGACGACTTCCGGCAATGCTTCCTCCCTCGCCTGGATCCAGGGCCGGTCTGCGCCGGCCCAGGGCGATTGCGCTAACTATCGCGCCGATTGACAGGCGATGCAACCCCGCAAACACGACAACGTGCGACTACCCGCCTTATGTCGCATCGCAAGCAGGTTCTGGCAGTAGACGTGAAGGGAGACCGCGTAGAGAGACGTCGAAGGGCCATTTCGGCCTTACAAAGCCGGTTGTGCACGAATTCGTCCCCAATTCCGGACACCATCGGGGAAAAGGCGAATTACGGGCCCTCGGAGACCATGCGGGCAAGCGTCTCTCCATAGGGCGGTATGGCCACGCCGTTCTCCGTAACGATTCCGGCGATGAGGCGCGAAGGCGTTACATCGAAGGCCGGGCCGGCCACGGCCACATCGTTCGGGGCCACGCGCCGCCCCGCGAATGATGCCACTTCGTCCGAGGCACGCTGCTCGATGGGTATGTCGGAGCCGGAGTCGATGTCGAGGTCGATGGTCGTGGTCGGCGCCGCCACATAGAAAGGAAGGCCGTGCGCGTCGGCGAGAATCGCCAGGCTGTAGGTGCCGATCTTGTTTGCGGTGTCGCCGTTTGACGCGATGCGATCGGCTCCGACGATCACCAGGTCGACCTGATCCCGCGCCATGAAATGGCCGGCCATGCTGTCGGTGATCAAGGTGAAGGGAACGCCCATGCGTTGCAGCTCCCAGGTCGTCAGACGGCTTCCCTGCAGCAGCGGCCGCGTCTCGTCAACCCAAACGCTGACCGCTTTCCCCTGTTCGTGCGCGGTCCGGATCACTCCCAGCGCCGTGCCGAACGCGCCCGTCGCCAGCGCTCCCGTGTTGCAGTGGGTGAGAATGCGGGCTCCATCGGCGATGAGGGCCGCGCCGTGCTCGCCCATGCGTCGATTCGCCGACTCGTCCTCGCGTAGCATCCGATCTGCCTCGTCGCGCAATGCCCTGGCCATCTCGCCTGGACTCGACGGCGCACTGCGGTCCAGCACGTCTGCCATGCGGCGAAGCGCCCCGAACAGATTGACGGCCGTGGGACGGGTGCGGGCAAGCTCGCTCATGGCGAGATCGACTGCCTCACGGAATGTCGCCGGCGGCGCCTCGAGATTCGCTTCAGCGGCAAGCACGACGCCGTAGGCAGCGGCTAACCCGATGGCCGGAGCACCGCGTACCCGCAGCGACTTGATAGCCTCGCCAACCTGCTCAACCGAGGTGCAGCGAATGATCTCCTCTTGATGCGGCAGTTTCGTCTGGTCCAGCAGGAACAGTGACCTGTCTCGGTACTCGAGGGTTCGCGGAAATTCGGCGCTCATGCTGTGCCGTGCTCACCCAGGGCGGCTCGCAGATCGTCCGCTTCCTGGCTTGAAAGGGGCGTGAGGGACAGTCCAAGGGCGCCCAGAATCGTCATATGGCTCAGAATCTCGAGAGCTTCCACACGAGTGAGCACGTCCGCCGCGCTGCCGCCCAAAATCAAGCAACCGTGGTTTCGGAGGATGAGGTCGTCCGCGCCTGCGGCGCAGCGGGCGGCCGCCGAGGCCAGCTCGCGACTTCCCGGCGGACAATATGGGACCGAACGGACGGAGCCCAGGTAGAAGGCCGTGTCGGTGGTGAGATTTGGATTCGGCTCGAGATCGGTGGCCGCGAGCATGGTCGTGTAGAAGGGCGAGGCGTGGGCCACGAAACGGACGTCCGGCCTCGCGCGATAGACAGCGCGATGCATCTCAACTTCAACGGACGGCTTCGGCACCGGCTCCTCGCCGCCGCTCGCTATCCGGCAGGTTACCAGGTCATCAAGCGTCAGCTCGCCAAGACGAGTGCCCGTCGCCGTGATGATCAAATGGTCCGCGTCCGACCTCGCGCTTACATTGCCGGCAGCGCCCCAGGTGAGGCCTCGTCGCCCTATCTGATGTCCCAGGGTGATCAGCTCCCGGTCGATGCCGCTCAAGGCCGCTCCTCCAGCCGCCCGACGATCCCGCGGACCAGGCGCAAGAAAGTCTCGCTCGCGGCGCCGGCAGTCTCGATCACCTCGTCTTCGCTCAGCGCCCCCGAAGCGATGCCGGCCGCCATGTTGGTAATGCACGACAGGCCGAGCACGCGCATCCCCAGCTGCCGCGCGGCGATGGCCTCCACCACGGTGGACATGCCGACCGCATCGGCCCCAAGTATGGCCGCCATGCGAATTTCGGCCGGTGTCTCGTAACTCGGCCCCAGCATCGCGAGATACACTCCTTCCGCCAGTTCGATAGCCTGCTCGTGCGCCACGTCGCGGGCGATGCCGCGCAGCGTTCGATCGTACGTCTCGGTCATATCGGGAAAGCGCGGAGCGGCCCGATTGCCAACCAGCGGATTGTGGCCGGTGAGATTGATGTGGTCCCGAATGAGCATCAGGCGGCCCGGATGGTAGTCACGATTCACCCCGCCGGCAGCATTGGTGAGCAGCAACGTATCCGCGCCGATCTGCCGCAGGACCCTGACGGGAAAAGCTACCTCCGCGGCGTTGTAGCCCTCGTAAAGATGGACACGTCCGTCCATGACGGCAACCGGAAGGCTCTCTAGGTGACCGAGGACCAGGCGTCCCGCGTGACCCGGCGCGGACGACGCGGGGAAATGGGGAATCGAGTCGTACGGAAGAACGGTCGCATCCTCAATCTGATCGGCAAGCGCGCCCAATCCCGAGCCAAGCACGATGCCGATGCGCGGCTTGACGCTACTGCTTCGGGCGATGACCTCCGCGGCGGCTGCGGTCCGCTCGTCGTCGGAGCTCAAGCGTGCGGATGAACCAGAGACGTCGCCGGCGCCAGGTTCGTTTCCGCCGAGGCAACCCAGCCGAAGTATGCGGCGATCACCGCGGTGGCCATGTGCAGCCAGGCATCATTCGAGTAAATCGGCATCGCGCCGAGGAGCGTATCGATGTGCGGCACAAAGCCGCAGAAGGTGAGTATCGCGAATACCAGCGCGATGAGCCGGGAATAGCTCTCGGCGGTTCGGAAGGTGGCGGCGAACAGGATGCCGAGCACTCCCACCACTATGCGAAAGATATCTCCCGTGATGTTCACCGGAAAGATGCCGAAGAGAAATCCGTAGCCCGCGGTGACGTGCAGCGGCGGCACGCCCGCTGGAGGGGTCGCGTAGAGACCGGGGACGAAGCCCAAAATGCCAAGGATGAGATACACCACGCCGATGATCAGAATCCCCAGTCGCGGTCCCACGCAGCTTACTCCTCGGTTAGTCCCAGTTCCAGGGCCCGTCGCCCGCGTTGTACCGATCTTTCACCTGTCGCCGCCAGGCCTGTTCTCGGAGGAAATAGCCGTGGACAGGCGAGAGTCGCTCGTCTCCGGCCGGCCGGCCGGGCTCATCCGGCTCCAGCAGGCTCTCGGACTCGCGATCGAATTCGCTTTGCACGCCACATTATGCGACATCATCGTCGAAGGGATGGTCGCGGAGATCGCACACCGTTTCGCGCGCCGGACGCACCAAGTAGCGCGCGTCCCGATGAATCGGGAGCCTATACCTCGACGAGGGCGAAAGGCTGATCGGGCCTCGTCGCGAGCAATAACGGCAGTGAAACGTTGTAGACCGCGATTCCGTTTGCCGTCTTCCCCTTGGGCTTGCCGTGGTGGGCGTGCCCATGAAAAACCGCCGACACGTCGAACCGGCAGATGGGCTCGACAAGGCGAGATGACCCGAGAAAGGGGAATATCACTTCCGGTTCGCCCTCCACGGTCTCACTGATCGGGGCATAGTGAAGCACGGCAATCTTCTTGGGAGTGCGAAGCGTCGCAAGAGCGCCTTCCAGCCTCATCGCTTCGTTCACCGTCTCGAAGACGAAATCCTTGACCATCTGCTCGCCCCAGGGCTCGAGCATGTGAGTATCGAATCCGCCGGCGAAGCCCTTCACTCCGGCGAAGCCCACATCGTCGATTTCCGCCGCCTCGTCTTGCAGCATTCGCACGCCGGATCGGGCCAGAATGCGCCGCACCTCTTCCTGCTGTCCCGACTCAAAGTCGTGGTTGCCGAGCACGGCGACGACGGGCAACCTGTAGTGCTCCAACTCACGCGCCAGGATCTTTGCTTCCCCCGGCAGCCCCCGATTCGTCAGGTCTCCCGCCAGAACCAGAATGTCCGCGGCATTCGCGATGTCCGCCAAAACATCCCGCCAGCTTTCCTCCACGCCCTCCCGGACGTGCAAGTCCGCTACCGCCGCCACCTTCGTCGTTCGGGCAGAATCGCCCGTCATCGCTCCTTGAAGCCCCAGCGATCGATGTCGACCTGGTACTGGGTGCGGGAGAGCAAGGGCCCTCGCGATACGCGATCCTGCGGAACGGGCAGCTCGAGCTGATGCTGCAATCGGCCGAGCAGCTCATTCGCAAGCCAGTCCGGTATGACGTCGACCTCGGACGGATACACAAAGCGAAACATCAGCAGGTGGCTCATGAGCAGCTCCCAGTCTCGATCCATGTGCCCGAGGAGGCGGTGCCAATCGAGCGTTCGACCCTGGGCAAGGATCAGGTGATTCACGTCCGCGCCGTCAAAACGAAATCGATCGTCCACGTAGAGCTTCGACCAGATGAGCTCGACGATGGGCACTATCGGCACTCTGCAGCCGAAGAGGTCCGCCATAACCGCATCTTCGAGCCAATAATCTTCTATCCGCACCAGTCCATTGGCCGAATCGAATATCAGGTCGATGAAGAAGTCGCCCTGGAACGCCTTGGCCAGCCAGTTGGCGTCGGTGATTTGGGTTTCGTAGCCGGCGCGGGCCAGTGCCTCGAGCAGGTGCGGATATGCACCGGCGGTGCAGAAAATGTCGAGGTCTTTCGTGTGGCGGGCGATGCCGGTGTAGACCTGCAGGCCGTACGCGCCCCCGACCATGAAGGGAGCGCCGCTCGCCTGCAGCGCCTCGAGGGCGCAGGCATAAAAGGACCTTGCAGCGGCAATCTCGTCTGCTTGCTGGTTCACGCCTCTCCTCTGCCAATATCCGCGAACGGCAAGGCAAGATGAGGACCACCCGCTTGATGCAATTGCCCGATGTCATTGATCCTCAGATGGAATATCATCGTCCCAACCCCTGCCGCCGCCTGAACACATATGCCGCCCCCGCGGACGATGTCCGGCGCGTCGCGCGTTCTCCCGAGCGCGGCTATCGGTCCGACCAGGAGAGCCTTTGTGAACGACCTCGTCGAGTCCGCTTTCGTGATGGCGGCGCGCCTGTTAGAAGCGGGCCGGGCGAGTCTGCTGCTCAGAGAGCAGAACCAGGACGTGTTGACTCCGGTAGCGGCGATTGGGCTGAATCCCACGATTCTTGGCGGTCTGCGCATTCGGGTAGGGGAAGGGATCGCGGGATCGGTCGCGCAGAAGGGTGTGCCCCTGCTCGGCCAGGCGCCGGACGGCACGTTTCTGAGCGTGCCGGTGAGGACGTCTTCGCGGGTGGCGGGCGTACTCAATCTCACCGAACCGGAAAGCGGGACGCGGTACGGAGAGCGGCAGCTCGAAATCGCGAAGGCAGTGGCCGACCACATCGGGCGGTTGATCGAACAGAGCGAACAAACGGGCGCCCCGTCGGAGTCGCCCGCGGGAACGAGCTTCTCGCAGGCAATCGAGCGCGAGCTGGCTCGAGCGCGACGGGCGAACTTGCCGTTCGCCGTGGCTCTCGCTGTCGTGCCGGAAGCGGCGGGCCAGCCCGAGCTGGCGCAGGCGCTGCAAACCGCGCTGCGCGGCGTGGTTCGGTCGTATGACTCGGTGGTGCAGAGCGGAGCGGGCCGGCTGGGCATCGTCCTTGCAGCGCCGAGCTCACCGCTACCGGATGTCGTGGAGCGCCTGAGTGACGCGCTTGATCGCGCCGCGGAGCGAGAGGGTGTTCTGATAGCCGCTCGAATAGCGATGGCGTGCTTCCCCCTCGATGCAACCAACCTGGAGCAGATGCTCGATCGACTGGAAGAGCAGGCGCGGGGGGAGTTGTGAGTTTTGAGTTCTGAGTTCTGAGTAGGGGGCGTTTCTAACTCATCGGCTCACAGCCCTCAGGCGCCCGCAGCGCCGGATGTAGTCGTCGTGAGTTGTGAGTTATGAGTTGTGAGTAGTGAGTAGCGAGTAGCGAGACGCTTGTAACTAGCTCACCCTCAGCGCCCGCAGCGCCGAATGTAGTAGTTGTGAGTAATGAGCGAGTTATGAGCCGAGGCCGCTGCTGACGAATACGACTCAACTGAGTTATGAGTTGTGAGTTATGAGTAGCGAAGCGCTTCTAACTCGCCGGCTCACCCTCAGCGCCCGCAGCGCCGGATGTAGTAGTTGTGAGTAATGAGCGGGTTGTAAGTCGCCGCTGACGAATGCGACTCACAACTCACAACTCACAACCCACAACCCACAGCCCACGACTCACGACTCATAACTCACGACTCACAACTCACAACTCAAAACTCACAACTCCCCGGAGGTTCAGATGGAAGGCGAGACTATCGAGCACGTGCGATTGACCAGCCCGGACATCTCGGACGATGGCGATCGGGGTAAGCTGGAAGCGCTTCTGAGCCCGCTGGCCGGTGTGCGCGATGTCCAGGTGACGCCGCCCGATCACGCGGTGGAGGTAACCTTCGATCCGAGAGTGATCAACACCGACCGATTCGCCGAAGTGATGCAGGAGAACGGCTACGGCAGTCTTTCGCGGCACTTCGCGCGGCAACGCGACCAGCCCTCCGGCTCGAGCTAGGTCCGTGAGACGACTCGGCGAGCGGGGCATGGTTGCCTCGCCGCACTATCTGGCCACTCAGGCGGGCGTCCACATACTTCGATCCGGCGGAAACGCGATCGATGCCGCCCTCGCCGTGAACAGCGTTCTGGCGGTCGTCACGCCCTATCTTTGCGGGCTTGGAGGCGACCTCTTTGCCATGGTCTACGACGCGAAGAGCAAGTCGCTCACCGGCTTGAACGCCAGCGGCTGGGCGCCCCTGGAAGCGACGCTGGAGCGGGTGCGGGAGCTGGCAGGCGGGACCATGCCGGAACGCGGCCCGCTTTCCGTCACGGTCCCCGGCTGTGCCGCGGGGTGGGGCGCTTTGCACCACCGCTTCGGGAAGCTCCCTCTCGATCAGATCCTGGCCGATGCCCTCTACTACGCCCGTTCGGGATTCCCAGCAGGCACGATATTCGGCCGCGCCATGGAGCGGAGTGCTGCCTTTTTTCAGCAGGGCACACCGGCGGCGGAGACGTTTCTGCCAGGCGAGCGGCCTCCCGCGGAAGGCGAGCTGCTGGTGCAGCCGCGGCTGGCGCGGACGCTGGCGACCATTTCGAAAGAAGGACCGGAGGCGTTCTATCGGGGAGCGATAGCTGAAGAGGTCGTTCGGTCCGTCCGGGCGCTTGGCGGACTGCTTTCTCTGTCGGATCTGCAGGAATATCAGCCGGAGTGGGTTGAGCCTCTGTCCATCGACTATCGCGACGTCCAGGTGTTTGAGCTTCCTCCCAACTCACAGGGAGTCATTGCCCTGCTTGCCCTCACTATCTTGCGGCAGCTTCCGGCGGAGCGATTGCGAGAAGCGGACGCCGATTACGTCCATCTCCTGGCCGAGTGTACCCGCCTGGCCTACGCCGATCGAGATGCGTACGTGACCGATCCAGACCACATGCGCATCACGCCAGAGGATCTTCTCTCCGCGGAGTACGGAAAGCAGCGAGCCGCGTTGGTGGGGGATCGAGTCACGGCGCGAACGAAGCCAGGCGAGCCGGGCGGCACGGCGTACATGTGCGCCGCTGATGCGGACAGAAATTTGGTGTCGCTCATCGAAAGCAACTACATAGGCGTGGGGTCGGGGGTTATGGCCGGCGAAACCGGCGTGATGCTGCAGAACCGCGGCGCCTGGTTCTCCCTGCACCGGCACCATGCCAACGCCATCGCGCCCCGCAAGCGGACGATGCATACCCTCATGCCCGCTATGGCGTTTCGCCGGGAACGGCCCTGGCTGGTCTTCGGCACGATGGGCGGCAGCACCCAGCCGCAGATTCACATCCAGCTGCTGACGCGCCTCGTAGACCAGGGGATGCCGCTGGACGAGGCGATCGCGGCCGCGCGGTTCGATGCCGCGGCGGGTAGCGACGAGGCGGGCAAACCGGTCATCCAGCTCGAACCGGGAATTGGGGAAGGCGTGGCCGCGGAGCTAGCCGGCCGTGGCCATGCTGTACGAGAACTGGAGAGCCGAACCATTGGCCACGCACAGGCCATCGAGATCCTTCCGGAAGGAACGTATCTGGGGGTCGCCGATCCCAGGACCGAGAGTCTGGCGCTGGGGTATTAGAGGGGCGGCAGGGCCACGTCGCGTTAAGTCCCCATGGACATGATTGGGGGACACGGGCCGCCCGCATATGGGCGCGCGTAGGGGCCCGGCCCCCGCTCCCCGAGGCACGAAACGCGGCGGCGGCGGTGACAGACATCGACGTCCCGGGCTTTTTGGCTCGTCCGCCGCAGCCGTCTCGCGTGTTCCCACTTGCTAGCCCTCGAGTTTCGACGCCGTCCTGATCGTGTGCTTCGGCGCCGGCTTTGTCCTATCCGCGACAACACCGGGGGGCGGCTCGTCGCATACAGGCCCGGCGCCCGGTAAGCGTCGAGCCTGCATGCGACGGCTACTCTACGCGCGGACGTGGAAGTGACGGGCGAAGCGGATCGAGACGGTGTGCTTATGGTCGAGCGATGTGCCGCAGCGGGCGAAGACCGCGCCACGCCGCCAGCCAGGACGGAGGCGGGCAGAGATACGCCAGACGCGGACGAAACGCTGTTGCGGCCTGCCGATGGACCTCCGCGGGGGCGGCTGGCGAGGAGGTATGACTTCCCGCCCGGGCCGGTCTCGCGCACGCTCAGGCGACAGACCACCGGGACCGATAGCTTTATGGTCGCACGCAGCTGGTGACCGGCCCGTGGCCTCGGCGGGTTAAGAGCAAAGTGATGCGTCACCCGAACGCCGGCGGCCGAGCAGCCCGAGCAGACGACGAAGGTGGCACCGAACATCAGCGCAGGGATGACCGCACTCGGTTTGATTATGCCGCATTCTAGTCACAACAAGACTCGGATACGTCGTGAAAGTTCCCGCCCATTGTTGGTCGCAGGTCTCCGAACCGCAGCGTGTAGAGGACGGCCAACTGGTCTCTTCCGTTTCCCACTCGGCCCAGTTGTCAGAAAATTGCCGGCCCGAAGTGAACACCCAGTTCGTGTACTTTCCGGTAGTCATGTTTTCCCCGTATATCACGCTGTAGTCGCATCCCGGGCTGAAGCACGACTGGACCGCGGCTCTGGAGGTGTCGTCAATCGGCCCTGGCTAGACCGGAGTACATCAACGCCATATGATAGATGCATCCGGATTTCGTAGCGGCGGCAGCAACGTCGTCGTCTGGCCTCCGGAAATCGGGGCAGCAACAGGAAGGAGCAGCAATGAATCTAGTGTGTCGCGGATACAGCTACGGAGTCGTCCTGGCAATGATCTTCGCCATGGTGGGCAGCGCCTGGCTCGCTCCTCTCAGCCGTGCCATGCCCGTCCACAAGAGCAGGCCGATCATCAACATCGCCCTGGTCTCCGACATCAACACCTTCGATCCGGCGATATCGTCCTCGTACTACGATCGCCAGATCATGAACAACATCTACGACAAGCTGTTCGACCTCAACTCCAAGGGCCAGATAATCCCCATGCTGGCCACCGGGTACACCGTCTCGAAGAATAAAAAGACATACACCCTCTACCTGCGGAAAGGCGTGAAATTCCAGGACGGGACAGCGTTCAACGCACAGGCCGTCAAGTTCAACCTGGACCGCTACCGACTGCCCAGCTCCGCTCCGCGCGCCACGGAGCTCTCGCCGGTGAGCGGTGTCAGCGTGGCCGGCAAGTACGTCGTCAAGATTCACCTTAGCGCGTCGTTCAGCCCGCTCATCTCGATTCTGACCGACCGTTCCGGCATGATGTGCTCGCCCAAAGCGGTGCGCAGCGAAGGATCGAACTACGCGCTCAATCCAGTGGGAACGGGACCGTTCCGTCTCAAGAGCCGGATCAAGGGGGACAGCATCACGCTCGTCCGCAACAACCACTATTGGAGGAAGGGCCTGCCCAAGGCGAAGGAAGTCGTCTTCAAGATCTTCACCGATCCCAACACGCAGCTCGTGAACCTTCAGTCCGGACAGGTGGACTTCATCGATACAGTCACCTCTCAGA
>JBOGSL010000274.1:0-4463 GCA_050695395.1 Chloroflexota bacterium
GTCTTGCCGTGGTCGACGTGGGCAATGATGGCCACGTTACGAATGTCATCCCGAGTTGTCAAGAGCGCCTCGCACAAAAAAGGCAACCCGTGACGGGTTGCCGCGGTTAATTGCCACCAAAAGTGTAGCAAGGTAAGACACGATTCGTCAGGAGGCGCCGCTCTCCTTCACGAGTCTCAGTTTTCCCTCGACTGCGTGGTTACCCGGCACTGCGCCGATAAATCGGCGCGCCACGAAATGGGCGTCTCATCCGTGGCGCCGTCGAGCACACGGAGCGGGACTCGGCGCACACAATGTAGAAGCACGGAAAGGAGGAGCGATGGAGATCCTGGAGATCAGATCGCATCAACGGGAAGAACTCATCGACATCACGGATGCGGTACGGCAGCTGGTCGCTGGGGAAGGCGCGGTCCTGGTGTATGTGCCTCACACCACGGCCGGGGTGCTGATCAACGAGCATGCCGATCCGGACGTGGCGCGCGACATACTGAGCGCGCTGAATCGCATGGTTCCGGAGGATGGGTATAGGCACGCGGAAGGCAACTCGCCGGCCCATGTGAAAGCTTCGCTGGTCGGCTCGTCGTGCCTGGTGCCGGTTGCCGGCGGCCGCCTCGGTCTCGGCACGTGGCAGGGCATCTTCTTCGCCGAGTTCGACGGTCCCGGGCAGCGCACCGCCCTGATTTCGCAGATGGGTTGACTGTGCTGCGATGGTCGCTGTGAACGGACCTGCGGCTCGCTGGAATCCGGCGGCGTTCGCCCAAAGCCGTCGCGCGACCCTCCGCGGAGGCCGTCTTCCCGACCTACGTCGAGAGGCTCGCGACCTCTCGGACGCGGCCCGATGGCGTAGGTCGGGACTGGGTCCCGACAACGGACACGGTTAGGCGACCGAGACGGCGGTACCGACGGCCACGGCTCGGCGACGTTCCTGCGGCGGTGAAGGAGCGCCCTGCGAAGGTGGTCTTAGAGGGTGCCCGTTAATCGACGGCGGGGCTAGGCTCGGGACCGTGCGCGCGAAGCCGTAGAAGGGGGGATCGTACACGATCCCCCCCTCTTTTTTACGGATGTTGACCGGTGAGGTCGTCGGTCGCGGTCACGCTGGAGATAGCGTTGTTCGGCGTCTGCTGAATCACCGCGGTCGCCATGTCGCCCGCCGCCGAGAGGCCGGCTGCCGAGCCGGGATACGAGGCCTTGATCGCGCCCGTGCCAAGGAAGCCAAGTTCGCCGAGAACCGTCGCGGCATCGCGCACGTACAGGAAGAGGTCCGTCTCGAACGCCTTGTTGTCCGGCGGAACGTCCGCGGCGTGGTTCCCGAGGGCCAGGGCGGTCCGCGCCAGCGTTCGGTGCTCGGCCTCCACCGATCCGATCTGGTAGGCGTACTTGGCCAGAGTCGGCTGACCGATCTCGGCGAACTCTCTTGTCGCCGTCATGTACGCGGCGATAAAGAGCGTCTCCGCGATCTCGATGGTCTGGAAGAACGTGGTGTAGTCGCTTAGCATTGCGGGTTCCGGCACCGAGAAATTGTTTGTGAGCGCCGAAGCGCCGGCCGATTCCAGGAATAAGGCATGGTGAACCTCTTCCGCCAGCGCCGCCTGGACGATCTTCAACGTCAAGCCGCTCAGGCCGATGGTCGAAGCGTTTTTCACCCCCGCCACGAGGAATGTGATGGCCAGGTGCTCCGCAGTGTCCGCGATGTTGAAGATGTCGAGGATACGCTCAGGCGTGTACGACCCGCTCTTGATTGGCGGATAGAACGGAAACTGGATCGCCGCCGGCGGTGGGGCCGCGGCGCGCGCGGCGGCCGGCATGGCGGCCAGGGCCGCTCCGGCCAGCGAGGCCTTCAGCAGCTGCGCCCGGCTCACCCGGGCCTTCAGGTACGAGGTCAGCGACTCCTCGTAGCTCGTTTCGTTACGCTCGGGCATGGTGAACTGCATCCGTCTGGTTTGGGCGTGTCTCGGCCGCTCCCGTAGGTTCATCAGCCGACAGCTGGGCATGGACGGTCTGGACCGGTTCTCCTACCTCGTTCAAGCCGTGTTTCAGTTCGCGGATGCTCCGACCGACCGAGGAGCCGATTTCCGGCAGGCGCTTCGGTCCGAAGACCAACAGGCCCACAACCAGAATGGCCATCAGCTCGGGGATGTGTGAAAACAACATGAGACCTCCTTCGCGCTCTCGTTAAGGCATACGCAGGAGGCGGCCCGGCGGATCACAGGACGGCCTGACGCCCTGGTCATACAAACGTCTGCCATACTCAATTGACGTCCCTTTGATCCGTTTCCCCTGGTGACACCTACTCCCCTTCGAAGGCAGAACGGGATCTGATGCCGTTAGACCAGCCCAGCGATTCAGACCTAATTCTGGCTATCGGGCAGGGCGACGTGAAGGCGCTCGAGCAGTTCTACGACCGCCACCGAGTGGTGGCCTACTCGCTCGCACTTCGCATACTGGGCGCCCCCGCGGACGCCGAGGATGCGATCCAGGGGGTCTTTCTTAGCGTTTGGCGCTCAGCGGGCACCTACTAGCCTCGCCTTTCCGGTGGCCGGTCCTGGCTTCTGAGCATGGTGCATCACCGGTGCGTCGACAAGCTCCGGGCGCTGCGAAGCCGCCCCAGCTCCGTGGGCCTGGAAAACGACGCTTTCTGCGACGCCCGCAGCGATGTTTGGCGCGAGGTGCTGACAAATCTCACCCACGAGGCGGTGGTCGACGCGCTAGAAACGCTGCCCTCTGATCAACGCGACGCCATCGAAATGGCCTACTTCGGCGGCTACACTCACACCGAGATTGCCGAGCAGACCGGCGCGCCGCTGGGTACCGTCAAGGGCCGAATCCGATTAGGACTCCACCGTTTGAGAGAGATGCTCGTGGCCGGGCAAGACGAGATGGTGGCGGAATGAACGACCACGACGAGGCAGTGCTGGTCGGCGCCTACGTCCTGGGAGCGCTCGCCCCCGACGAGCTGGCCACGTTCGAAGCGCATCTAGCCGCCCGCAAAGCGTGTCAGGACGAGCTAGCCGAGCTGGGCGGAGTCGCGTCCGCGCTCGACCTCGCGGCTCCGCTCGCAGAGCCGCCCGCGCAGATACGCCGGAATCTCGTCCGAGAGGTAACGGCAGTGTCTCCGGCACACAGGACTCCGCGCCGGGCCTTTGTCCGCGCCGCCGGCGCGCTGCTGCTAGCCGCGGTAGTTGCCCTGGCATTCCTTTCCTGGCGTGACGTCCAGCTCCAGCAGGATGTAAACCGCCACACGGCGGCTCTCGACCGGCAGGCGTCGCTACTTGCCTCGCTCACCAAACACGCCCGCGTAACGCACATTTCCCGCACGCCGGCGGCCTCGGCAGCGACTGCCGCGGTCGTCCAGCCGAAGCGTGGGACGGGCTACCTCGTCGTCCAGGGCCTGCCGCGGCTCAAAGCTTCGCGCGTCTATCAGGCTTGCCTGACCAAGGGGTCGCGGGCGCACGTCAGCGCCGGCGTTTTCAGGGTAGGGACTGCGATCACCGTCGTGCCGCTCACGCATCCGTCCTCCGAGTTCACCACCACTGCCGTTACCATCGAGCCCGGGCCGAGCGGCAGCCCCGCTCCAACCGGCGCCGAAGTCTTGCTCGGTAACTTGTAGGGAGCAACGCGGAGGGCATCCGCGAGGGGGGCAATCGACTAGGGATTGCTCCGCCCCCTCGCGCTTTCCAGCGGGCTACGGATGCCGCTGCGTCACACCCGCCGTCGAATTCTCCGAGAACGAGGTGGAGAGAATGTGATTGACGGCTCGGGCGCCCGGGTAGGCGTACTTCGGCTTCAGAAGGCCCAGCTTCTCCAGCTCGGCCGCCGCATCGGCAACCTTCCCGAAGAGATTCGTCTCGAACGATTTGTTGTTGGGCGGCATTTGGCCGAGCCCGACCCTTGACAGAGTCCGGTGCTCCGCCTCGACCGAGCCGATCTGGTACGAGTACTGCGCAAGCGCGTTTTCGCCGGCCCAGGCGAACTCACGGTTGGCCGCCATGTAGGCGCCGACAAAGATCGTCTCGGCCGCCTCGACGAATTTCAGAGCAGGTACCGCCGAGCGCAGAACATCCGTGGGGACGGTGAACTTGGTCTGAAGCGGATAGCCACCGGCGCCCATCAGGAACGACAGGTGATCCTGCTCCTCGCGCAGGATGGCCCGCACGACGTTGACCAGTGTCCCGACCGGAATTGCGATACCGCCTGTGTTGAACTTACCTTCATTGACGGCCACGTGTACGTGGTAGAAGGCGGTCACCGCAAGTGCCTCGGCTGTGGCTGCGATGTTGAGGATTTCCGCGACCGGTTCTTTGATCGTCCGGCCCGTTATTCCTCCCGCAGGCTTCCCACCGCGCGGGCTTGCCGCCGACGTGATGGCGGGAACTAATCCGAGGCCTGCGGCAGCCACTGGGGCGCCTTTTAGGAGCTGGGCGCGACTCCGGGGTGGGGCAAGGAGATCCTCAGCAAGGCGCGTT